>JBOFCM010000028.1:0-19851 GCA_051646055.1 Fusobacteriaceae bacterium | reverse complement strand
GTAATGCCAGGAGACAACATTGAGATGACGGTAGAGCTAATCCACCCAATCGCAATGGAAACTGGATTAAGATTCGCGATCAGAGAGGGAGGAAGAACAGTTGCTTCTGGAGTTGTTGCAGAAATAACTAAGTAATCTTTTTTCTAAAAAAGCTGAATTAAAAAAAGTTTGACAAGAAGTTAGGAGCATCATTTGAGTAATAAACTGCTGTATTTGATGCTCCTTTTTCTTTGAAAAAAAATTTTTTTTAAAAATAAAAAAAAACCCTTTTCAATTTTTGAAAAATGTGATACAATAATTTGGTGTATGAGAGTACACAAATATTAATGTTAATTTTAAGGAGGTGTAAAGACAGATGGCTTCTAACAAAATAAGAATATATCTTAAGGCTTACGACCACACTTTATTAGATCAATCTGCAAAGAGAATCGCAGAGACGGCTAAGAAATCAGGTGCGGAAATCGCAGGACCTATGCCATTACCTACAAAAATTAAAAAGTATACTGTACTAAGATCAGTACACGTAAACAAGGACTCAAGAGAGCAATTCGAAATGAGAGTTCACAGAAGAATGGTAGAGATCAAAAACTCTAACCCTAAGACAATTGCTTCGTTAACAGCAGTTAACTTACCAGCAGGAGTAGGAATCGAGATCAAACAGATCTAATAGATTCTAAAAAACGAAACATTATTATGTTTCGGGTAGTTTGGAAAACCTTATGGTTATCAGAAACCAAATTATCCTTACAGAATAATACAAGTTGACGTGTTTCAGATTTTTCTAAAGATAGAAAATATGGAACCACGAGGACAAGTTGTCAACCAATATATTATTTGATGGAGGTAAAAACATGACAGGAATTTTAGCAAAGAAAATCGGAATGACTCAGATTTTCCAAGATGGAAAACTGATCCCGGTAACAGTTATCGAAGCTGGACCAAACTTTGTTCTTCAGAAGAAAACTGCAGAAACTGATGGATACACAGCTTTACAACTAGGATTTGACGAGAAGAAAGAAAAGAACACTACTAAACCTTTAATGGGAATCTTTAACAAGGCTGGAGTAAAGCCTCTAAGATTCGTAAAAGAGCTTAAAGTTGAGTCTACTGAGACTTACGAGCTTGGACAGGAAATCAAAGTTGACGCTTTAAACGGTGTTGAGTTTGTAGACGTATGTGGAACTTCAAAAGGTAAAGGTACTTCAGGAGTTATGAAGAGACATAACTTCTCAGGAAATAGAGCATCACACGGTGTTTCTAGAAACCACAGACTTGGAGGTTCTATAGGAATGTCAACTTGGCCAGGAAAAGTTCTTAAGAACAAAAAAATGGCTGGACAATATGGTAACGCTACTGTAACAGTTCAAAACTTAAAAGTAGTTGCAATCGATGCTGCAAACAACCTATTACTAGTTAAAGGTGCAGTTCCAGGAGCAAAGAACGGATACGTAGTAGTTAAACCAGCAGTAAAAAAATAATAGGTTAGTAGATGTGGAAGGAGGAAAATAATGGCAGTTTTAAACATATATAACTTAACAGGTTCAGCAATCGGAACTGTTGAAGTTAACAACGAAGTGTTTGGGATTGAACCGAATCAAGCAGTACTTCACGAAGTATTGACTGCGGAATTAGCAGCTGCTAGACAAGGTACTGCTGCTACTAAAACTAGAGCAATGGTAAGAGGAGGGGGAAGAAAACCTTTCAAACAAAAAGGAACTGGTAGAGCTAGACAAGGAACTATCAGAGCCCCTCACATGGTAGGTGGAGGAGTAGCATTAGGACCACAACCAAGATCTTACGAGAAGAAAGTAAACAAGAAAGTTAGACTTCTTGCTTTGAAATCTGCTCTATCAGCAAAAGTGGCAGCTGGAGATGTACTTGTTCTTGATGGAACAATGGAAACTCCAAAGACTAAAACAATAGTGGCTTTAACAAACGCATTAAACGCTACTAGAAAGCAACTGTTTATCGTTAACGATTTAGCAGAGGCTGCAGATTGGAACTTATACTTATCAGCTAGAAACCTTGAGAGCGCTATGGTTCTTCAACCAAACGAAATTGGTGTTTACTGGTTACTAAAGCAAGATAAAGTAATCATAACTAAAGAGGCACTAGCTACTATTGAGGAGGTGCTTGCATAATATGACAGCTTACGATATTATAAAAAAACCTGTAATCACTGAGAAATCAGAAATGATGAGAAGAGATTACAACAAATATACATTCCTTGTAAATGTAAAAGCTAACAAGATCCAGATCAAGAAGGCTATCGAGGAAATATTCAACGTTAAAGTTGTTGACATAGCAACTTTAAACATGAAGCCAGTGACTAAGAGACACGGAATGAAGCTTTACAAAACTCAAGCTAAGAAAAAAGCTATAGTTAAGTTAGCAGCAGGAAACACAATCACTTACTTTAAAGAAGCATAATTATTTAAATTATTAAGATATAGATTAAAAAAACGGTAAAGATACGTATAGGTCTATAATTAATTCGGAGGTTAAAAGAAAAATGGCTATAAGAAAAATGAAAGCTATGACACCTGGAACAAGACATATGTCTAGACTAGTTAACACTGATCTAGATCAAGTAAGACCTGAAAAGTCTTTAACTGTACCTTTGAAATCAGCTTATGGTAGAGATAACTATGGGCACAGAACAGGAAGAAATAGAGAAAAAGGACACAAAAGACTTTACAGAATAATCGATTTCAAGAGAAACAAACTTGATATCCCAGCAAGAGTTGCTACAATCGAGTACGATCCAAACAGATCTGCTAACATCGCACTTCTATTCTACGTTGATGGAGAGAAGAGATATATCCTAGCTCCAAAAGGTCTAGAGAAGGGTGCTATGGTTATGGCTGGAGCAAACGCTGAGTTTAAAGTTGGAAATGCTCTTAAATTAAAAGATATGCCAGTAGGAACTAAGATTCACAATGTCGAGTTACAAATCGGTAGAGGTGGACAGCTAGTTAGATCTGCAGGAACTGCTGCAAGACTAGTAGCTAAAGAAGGAACTTACTGTCACGTTGAGTTACCATCTGGAGAGTTAAGACTAATACACGGTGAGTGTATGGCAACTATCGGAGAAGTAGGAAACTCTGAGCACAACCTAGTAGTTATAGGAAAAGCTGGAAGAGCTAGAAACATGGGAAGAAGACCTCACGTTAGAGGATCTGCAATGAACCCTTGTGATCACCCTCACGGAGGAGGAGAAGGAAGAACTCCTGTCGGAAGAAAAGCTCCTTTAACACCATGGGGAAAACCTACTATGGGTGTTAGAACTAGAGGAAAGAAAACTACAGATAAGTTTATCGTAAGAAGAAGAAACGAGAAGTAATTTTCGAGAAAGAGGAGGCTAAAAGGTAATGGCAAGATCACTTAAAAAAGGACCTTTTTGTGACCATCACTTAATGAAGAAAGTTGAGACAGCAGTAGCAACTGATAATCTTAAAGCGGTAATAAAAACTTGGTCAAGAAGATCAACTATATTCCCTAACTTCATTGGATTAACTTTTGGAGTATACAACGGGAAAAAGCACATACCTGTACACGTAACTGAGCAGATGGTTGGGCACAAACTTGGAGAGTTCGCACCAACTAGAACTTACTACGGACACGGTGTAGACAAAAAGAAAAAGAAAAAATAATTAGATCATTTTAGATAATTGACTTTATGATTTATAAAGGGAGGTTGGACTAGTGGAAGCTAGAGCAATAACTAGATATGTAAGATTATCTCCTAGAAAAGCTAGACTAGTAGCTGACTTAGTGAGAAACAAATCAGCTTTAGAAGCGTTAGATATTCTTGAATTCACAAACAAAAAAGCAGCTAGATTCATTAAGAAGACGTTAGCATCTGCAATCGCAAATGCAACAAACAACTTCAAAATGAATGAAGAAAATTTAGTAGTATCTACTATAATGATAAACGAAGGGCCAGATCTTAAGAGAGTTAGCCCAAGAGCGATGGGAAGAGCTGATATAATCAGAAAACCTACTGCGCACATAATAGTAATGGTATCAGAAAAGTAGTTTTTGAGGAGGTAAGGACTGTGGGACAAAAAGTAGACCCTAGAGGACTGAGACTTGGAATAACAAGAACTTGGGATTCTAACTGGTATGCAGACAAAAAAGAATACGCTAAGTACTTCCACGAGGATGTAAAGATCAGAGATTTAGTTAAAAAGACATATTTCCACGCGGGAATAGCTAAGACTAAAATCGAAAGAACTTCTCCTACTAACGTAGTTGTTACAATAAACACTGCGAAAGCTGGAATCATCATCGGAAGAAAAGGTGCTGAAATAGAAAACTTAAGAGTTAAATTAGAAGCTTTAACTGGTAAGAAAGTTACTGTTAAAGTTCAAGAAGTTAAAGACTTCAACAAGGATGCAGTACTTGTTGCTGAAAACATCGCTACTTCAATAGAGAAGCGTGTGGCATACAAGAGAGCTGTAAGCCAAGCTGTAATGAGAGCAATGAAATCTGGAGCTAAAGGAATCAAAATAATGGTTTCTGGAAGACTTAATGGAGCGGAGATCGCTAGATCTGAGTGGGTTGTTGAAGGAAAAGTTCCTCTTCACACATTAAGAGCGGACATCGACTACGCTACTGCAACAGCTCATACAACATATGGAGCTCTTGGAATTAAAGTTTGGGTATTCCACGGAGAAGTACTTCCAACTAAGAAGGAAGGAGGGGAGGCTTAATCATGTTAATGCCAAAAAGAACAAAACATAAGAAAATGTTTAGAGGAAGACTAAAAGGTAAGGCCCTAAGAGGTAATACTGTAGCATTTGGTGACTACGGATTACAAGCACTTGAGCCTTCTTGGGTAACTAACAGACAGATCGAATCTTGTAGAATAGCTATCAACAGAACATTCAGAAGAGAAGGAAAGATTTTCATCAGAATATTCCCAGATAAGCCAATCACTAAGAGACCTATCGGAGTTAGAATGGGTAAAGGTAAAGGAAACGTTGAAGGTTGGGTGGCTGTAGTTAAGCCAGGAAGAATCTTATTCGAAGTTAAAGGTGTAACTGAGGAGAAGGCAATGGCAGCTTTAAGAAAAGCAACTATGAAGCTTCCTATCAATTGTAAAGTTGTTAAAAGAGAGAACGGTGGTGAGAACTAATGAGAGCTAGAGAAATAAGAGAAATATCAACTGAAGATCTAGTTGTTAAGTGCAAAGAACTTAAAGAAGAGCTATTCAACTTAAAGTTCCAACTTTCATTAGGTCAATTAACTAACACTGCTAAAATCAGAGAAGTTAGAAGAGAGATAGCAAGAATTAATACAATTCTAAATGAGAGATAATCTCGCAAAAAGAAGGAGGTTAGAGTCTTGAGAAACGAGAGAAAAGTAAGAGACGGGATCGTTGTTTCTGATAAAATGGATAAAACAATAGTTGTTGCAATCGAGTCAATGGTATTACATCCAATTTATAAGAAGAGAGTTAAGAAAACTGTAAAGTTTAAAGCTCACGATGAGAACAATGTTGCTCAAACTGGAGATAAAGTAAAAATCATGGAAACTAGACCATTATCGAAAGATAAAAACTGGAGACTAGTTGAGGTATTAGAAAAAGCAAAATAATTTCAATTGTAAATTGAGAGGAGGATATTTTAATGGTACAACAACAAACTATCCTTAATGTTGCTGATAACTCTGGAGCTAAAAAGCTTATGGTAATAAGAGTTCTTGGAGGATCTAGAAGAAGATTCGGAAGAATTGGTGACATAGTTGTAGCATCTGTTAAGGAAGCAATTCCAGCAGGTAACGTTAAAAAAGGTGACGTTGTAAAAGCGGTTATCGTTAGAACAAAGAAAGAGATCAGAAGAGAAGACGGATCTTATATCAAATTCGATGATAACGCTGCTGTTATATTAAATAATAATAATGAGCCAAGAGCGACAAGAATATTTGGACCTGTGGCTAGAGAATTAAGAGCTAAGAGCTTCATGAAGATAGTATCACTAGCTCCAGAAGTAATCTAATAGAGAGGAGGCTAATATCGTGGCTAAACCTAAGGTAAAATTTGTTCCAGATTCATTACATGTAAAAACTGGAGATATGGTTTTTGTAATATCTGGTAAAGATAAAGGTACAACTGGTAAAGTAGTTAAAGTTTTCCCTAACAAAGGAAAAGTTATAGTTGAAGGAGTTAACATGGTTACTAAGCATGTTAAACCTAACGCTTTAAACCCACAAGGTGGAGTTGTTACTAAACCAGCTGCTATATTCTCTTCAAAAGTTATGCTTTTTGATGAGAAAGCAGGAAAACCAACAAGAGTTGGATATAGATTTGACGAAAATGGTAAGAAAGTAAGATACTCTAAAGTATCTGGAGAGGCTTTATAAGAGAGGAGGATAACGTAAGTGTCTAATAAATACGTTTCTAGATATCATAAATTATATAATGATACAATAGTTCCGGCTTTAACTAAAGAGTTAAATATAAAGAACATAATGGAATGTCCTAAGTTAGAGAAGATTATCGTTAATATGGGTGTTGGAGAGGCAACTCAAAACGCTAAAATTATCGATACTGCTGCTAACGATCTAATGATCATAACAGGACAGAAACCAGTAATAAAGAAAGCTAAGAAGTCTGAAGCTGGATTTAAATTAAGAGAAGGAATGCCAATTGGTGCTAAAGTTACTCTAAGACAAGAGAGAATGTACGATTTCCTAGATAGATTAGTAAACGTAGTTCTTCCAAGAGTTAGAGATTTCGAAGGTGTATCAGCTAATGCATTTGACGGAAGAGGAAACTACTCTCTTGGATTAAGAGATCAGTTAGTATTCCCTGAAATTGAAATTGATAAAGTTGATAAAATGTTCGGTATGTCAATAACTATAGTTTCTTCTGCTAAAACTGACGAAGAAGGAAGAGCTTTACTTAAGGCGTTTGGAATGCCTTTCAAAAAGTAATAGTAAGGAGGGTAGTTAATAAATGGCAAAAAAATCAATGATCGCAAGAGACGCTAAGAGAGATGCTCTTAACGAAAAATTTGCGGCTAAGAGAGCAGAATTAAAAGAAAAAGTTGCTGCAGGTGATATGGATGCAATGTTTGAACTAAACAAGCTTCCAAAGAACTCATCGTCAGCTAGACAAAAAAATAGATGTCAATTAGACGGAAGACCAAGAGGATTCATGAGAGAGTTTGGTATCTCTAGAGTTAAATTTAGACAATTAGCAGGTGCAGGTTTAATACCTGGTGTTAAGAAGTCATCTTGGTAATTTGAAGGAAGGAGGATTGCATAATGTTTTTAACAGATCCAATTGCTGATATGTTAACAAGAATCAGAAATGCTAATGCGGTAATGCACGAGAAAGTGGATATGCCTCACTCTAACTTAAAAGAGAGATTAGCAGAGATACTTAAAGAGGAAGGGTTTATCTCTAACTTTAAAGTGATTACTGATGGTAACAAGAAGAATATAAGAGTTTACCTAAAATACGTAGGTAAAGACAGAGTTATAAAAGGAATCAAAAGAATCTCTACACCAGGAAGAAGAGTTTACTCTTCAGTAGAGGACATGCCAAGAGTACTGTCTGGATTAGGAATCGCTATAGTTTCTACTTCTAAAGGAATCGTAACTGATAAAGTTGCTAGAAGAGAAAATATGGGTGGAGAAATCCTAGCATTTGTTTGGTAATAATTAGATACTTAGGAGGTGGACATTAATATGTCAAGAGTAGGAAAGAAAGTTATTAATGTGCCTGCTGGTGTCGAAATTACAGTTAACGGAAACATCGTAACTGTAAAAGGACCAAAAGGTACTTTAACAAAAGAGTTCTCTAACGAACTTACAATCAAAGTTGAAAACGGTATACTTACAGTTGAGAGACCTAACGATCTTCAACAGGTAAGAGCTATACACGGAACAACAAGAGCATTATTAAACAACATGGTATTAGGAGTTTCTGCTGGATTCAGAAAAACTCTTAACCTTGTTGGAGTTGGATATAGAGCAGCAGAGAAAAATAACGGTCTTGAGATGGCTTTAGGGTTCTCTCACCCAGTTATTATCGATGCGATTGAAGGGATCAAAATGACAGTTGAGAAGAACACAACTATCCATATCGATGGAATCGAGAAGGATGTTGTAGGACAGCTTGCTGCAAACATTAGATCTAAGAGACCTCCAGAGCCTTACAAAGGTAAAGGAGTTAAGTATTCTGACGAAGTTGTTAGAAGAAAAGAAGGTAAAAAATCGTAAGGTAGCTTAACCAAAGGAGGTAAGGAAGTTGTTTAAGAAGGTAGACAGACAGGCAGTAAGAAAAGCCAAGCAAAAAGCGATCAGAGCGAAAATATCTGGTTCAGCTGAAAGACCAAGGCTTTCTGTATATAAATCAAACAACAATATCTTTGCTCAATTAATCGATGATGTAAATGGAGTTACTTTAGCTTCAGCTTCAACTATCGATAAAGAGTTAAAAGGAAATGTAACGCACGGTGGAAACATAGAGTCTGCTAAGCTAGTAGGAAAAGCAATAGCTGAAAGAGCGGTTGCTAAGAATATAGTATCTGTTGTATTCGACAGATCTGGAAATAAATATACAGGAAGAGTAGCTGCTCTAGCAGATGCTGCAAGAGAAGCAGGACTTAAGTTCTAATTCTTGTTAAGAGAGGAGGATTTAACTTGTCAAAGTTTGTTAATAAAGAAGATAACCAATTTCAAGAGAAATTAATAAAAATCTCTAGAGTTTCTAAAACAACTAAAGGAGGAAGAACAATATCTTTCTCAGTTTTAGCGGCTGTAGGAGACGGTGAAGGAAAGATAGGTTTAGGATTAGGAAAGGCTAATGGTGTACCTGATGCAATCAGAAAAGCAATAGCTGCTGCTAAGAAAAACCTTGTGAATGTTTCTTTAAAAGGAACAACTATCCCTCACGAAATAGTTGGTAAGTCAGGAGCTACATCTGTATGGATGGCACCAGCTTACGAAGGAACTGGAGTAATCGCCGGTTCTGCTGCAAGAGAAATTTTAGAGCTTGTTGGAGTACACAACATTCTTACTAAAATCAAAGGTTCTAGAAACAAGCACAATGTAGCTAGAGCAACAATCGACGGATTAAGAACTCTTAGAACTGCTGAAGAAGTAGCTAAATTAAGAGGAAAAGAAGTTAAGGATATTTTAAGCTAGGAGGTAAACGTATATGTCAAAGGTTAGAATTGAGCTTGTTAAGAGCATGATCGGTAGAAAACCTAACCACATCGCAACTTGTAAGTCTATGGGACTAAACAAAGTTAACGATGTAGTAGAGCATACTGTAACTCCTGAATTAAAAGGAAAGATTGCTCTAGTGTCTTACTTACTAAAAGTTGAGGAGGTGCAATAATCATATGAAATTAAATGAATTAAAACCTTCTGTACCTAAGAAAGCTAGAAAGAGAGTTGGAAGAGGAGAGTCTTCTGGACTTGGAAAAACTGCTGGAAAAGGAAGTAATGGACAAAATTCAAGATCAGGTGGGGGAGTTAAGCCTTATTTCGAGGGTGGACAGATGCCTATCTATAGAAGAGTACCTAAGAGAGGATTCTCTAACGCTGTATTCAAGAAAGAGTACGCAGTTGTGAACCTTGATGTACTTAACAGATTCGAAGAAGGAACTGAAGTAACTCCAGAGCTATTAATGGCAGCTGGATTTGTAAAGAAACTTCTTGATGGAATCAAAATATTAGCTAACGGATCTCTAGATAAGAAGATCTCTGTAAAAGCTCACAAAGTTTCTGAGGCTGCGAAAGCTGCTATCGAAGCTAAAGGTGGAGCTGTAGAGATTATCGAAGTTAGAACATTCGCTGATATCGCAGGAAACAACAAGTAATATTTAAAAATCTCTAATGTGAGGTGGACAGATTGGCTTTAATGGATACTGGAATCAGTAAACTTAAGAGTATAATGAAAGTTCCTGAACTGAGAGAGAGAATAATATTTACTTTATTGATGTTCTTAGTCGCTAGGGTTGGTGCTCATATACCAGCTCCTGGCGTGGACATCGATAGACTTTCACAGATGACACAACAGAGTGATCTATTGGGTTATATCAATATGTTCTCTGGAGGAGCATTTGCGAGAGTTTCTATATTTGCATTGGGGATAGTTCCATACATCAATGCGTCAATCGTATTCAGCTTACTAGGAAGTATAATTCCTAAGCTTGAAGAGATGAGAAAAGAGGGGGAGGGATCTCGTAACAAGATCACTCAATGGACAAGATATCTTACTATTGCAATAGCGATAGTTCAAGGACTAGGAATTTGTACATGGCTGCAGTCTGCAGGCTTGGTAACAACTCCTGGTTTCATGTTTTTCCTAACTACAATCA
The DNA here is from genome assembly GCA_051646055.1 of Fusobacteriaceae bacterium. Taxonomy (GTDB): domain Bacteria; phylum Fusobacteriota; class Fusobacteriia; order Fusobacteriales; family Fusobacteriaceae; genus JAGNZR01. The sequence continues at coordinate 9,511 of JBOFCM010000028.1, read as the reverse complement.
CGACGCTTACAGCTGGAACGGTATTCTTAATGTGGATAGGAGAGCAGATATCTCTTAAGGGTCTAGGAAATGGAGTATCTCTTATAATATTTTTAAATATTATCTCTAGAATTCCCGCTGACATAGTTCAAACTATGCAGAGTATGAAAGGAAGTAAATTCCTGATACCTCTATTTGTAGTTGTTGCTCTTGCAGCAGTTGCAGTTACAGCAGGAATAGTAATCTTCCAACTGGGACAGAGAAAAATCCCTGTTCACTATGTAGGAAGAGGATTCGGAGGAAAATCTGGAATGGGTCAGAATTCATATATCCCACTAAAGCTCAACAGTGCAGGTGTAATGCCTGTTATTTTTGCATCTGTGGTAATGATGATTCCAACAGTGGCTATTAATGCCTTACCTTCAGGGATGGAGTCAAAAGTTCTTCTTGGAAGAATGTTTGCACAGAACCATCCTGTATATATGGCTCTTTATGCAGTTGTCATAATATTCTTCTCTTTCTTCTATACATCGATTATTTTCGATCCTGATAAAGTTGCAGACAACTTAAAACAGGGTGCAGGAACAATTCCTGGAATAAGACCTGGAGAAGAAACAGCAGATTATCTTGAAGGAGTAGTTACAAGAATCACTTGGGGAGGAGCTTTCTTCCTTGCAGCGATATGTATACTTCCGATGGCAATATTCAGTGCCTTAGGTCTTCCTGAATTTTTCGGGGGAACAGGTATGATTATCGTAGTTGGAGTAGCTATTGATACTATTCAGCAGATAGATGCCCATCTAGTTGTAAAAGAATATAAAGGGTTTATTTAAAAATAGAATTTGGTGGGGGATGAATAGTCCCTCATTTTTTTTTGAAAAATTTAAAATTCCGTGATTTTTAAGATAAAATATAGTATAATTATCATGTATATACTATATAATAAAATTTATTTCAAGAAAGGGAGAGTATTATATGAATATTATGTTGTTCGGAGCACCAGGTGCTGGAAAAGGAACTCAGGCTAAACCTATTATGGATAGATACGGGATTCCTCAAATCTCTACTGGAGATATCTTAAGAGCGGCGATAAAAGCTGGGACTGCAATGGGTCTAGAAGCTAAAAAATTTATGGATGAAGGAAAACTTGTTCCAGATACTACAATTATCGGAATAATAAAAGACAGAATAGTTGAAGAGGACTGCAAAAAAGGATTTATACTGGATGGCTTCCCAAGAACTATACCTCAAGCTGAGGCTTTAGAAGCTATAATGAAAGAGATAGGAATAAAGCTAGATAAAGTTATATCTCTGAATGTACCTGACAGTGCTATTGTTGAAAGAATTACAGGAAGAAAAAACTGTCCTGCTTGCGGAGCATCTTTCCATGTGAAGTTCAATCCTCCGAAAGCTGAAGGAATCTGTGACCATTGTGGTGGAGAACTTATCACAAGAAAAGACGATACAGAAGAAACTGTAGTGACGAGACTTAAATCTTATCATGAGCAAACAGCTCCTCTGTTCCACTTTTACAAAGAGCGTGGAGTTATGGCAGAAGTTGACGGAATGAAGCCTTTAGATGAAGTTACTGCTGAAATCTTCAGTATATTAGGGTAATTGGGAAGAGACTATGATGGTGAAAAAAACTTTAGATGAGATAAAAGAGATAAAAAAAGCAAACCAGATAATAGCCAGACTTTTTTCAGAAATATTACCCCCTCATATAAAACCTGGAGTTTCAACAATGGAGCTTAACAGGATAATAGAAGAATATGTACGTAGCCAAGGAGCTATTCCAGCTACTATAGGAGTAGGGGGTCCTGTTAATCCATACCCTGCAGGATCATGTATCTCTGTCAATGAGGCTATAATTCATGGAGTACCAAAGGCGAATATAATTCTAAAAGAGGGAGATATTGTCAGCATAGATGTGGTGACAAATCTTAATGGTTATTTTGGAGACTCAGCTAAAACTTTTCCAGTGGGAAAAATAGATGAGGAGAGCCAAAAACTTATAGAGGTAGCTGAAAAAGCCCTGGAGATAGGAATAGCCCATGCAACGGCTGGAACTAGACTGGGAGATCTTGGAAATGCTATTCAGACCTATGTAGAAAGTCAGGGATTCAATGTGGTCCGTGATTTTTCAGGACATGGAGTAGGAAAAGCTATGCATGAGGATCCATGCGTTCCAAATTTTGGAAGAAAAGGTAGAGGAATAAAGCTGGAAGACGGAATGGTTATTGCCATAGAGCCAATGATAAATGCCGGTTCCTATAAGGTGGCCCTTCTCTCAGACGGATGGACAGTGGTAACTAAAGATGGAAGAAGATCTGCCCACTGTGAGCACTCAGTAGCTATAGTAGATGGAAAGCCCATGATACTGAGTATTTTAGACTAAGGATAAAAAAATTTAAAACTAAGAAAAAATAATGAAAAAATTGAAATAATTTTCAATTTCATACTAGACATTTTATGTTTTAGATGTTATAATAATCCGTAGTCCTGTTGATAGGAGGTAATGCAATGTCAAAAAAGGATGTTATTGAGCTAGAAGGAACTATCCTTGAAGCTCTACCGAACGCAATGTTCATGATAGAGTTAGAGAACGGTCATAAAATTTTAGGTCACATTTCAGGAAAGATGAGAATGAACTACATTAAAATCTTGGCTGGAGACACAGTAACGGTACAAATCTCACCTTACGATTTATCGAGAGGGAGAATAGTATACAGAAAAAAATAATTTATAACTTTGTTTCACGGAGGAGGCATCATGAAAGTTAGAGTATCAATCAAACAAATCTGTGACAAGTGCAAAATTATCAAAAGACATGGAAAGATCAGAGTAATCTGTGAGAATCCAAAGCATAAGCAAGTGCAAGGATAGTTTTGTAGCACAGAGCAAAGTGTGCAACACAAAAGTAACACCATTTGTGTTTATATGAAAGAGATGACATGTGAACACTGTAAAGATATGTTGGAGCTGTAGAGCCCGAGCTGTTTGGCAGGCATATCGACGAAAGTATTAAGTCGGTTAATATATCGGCAAAATAAACCTTAAAAAATTTTTGGAAGAGGAGGAAGTAATTTGGCTAGAATAGCAGGAGTAGATATCCCAAGAAACAAAAGAGTTGAGATATCGTTAACTTACATTTTCGGAATTGGAAGACCAACTGCACAAAAAATCTTAACAGAAGCTGGTATTAACTTTGACACAAGAGTAAAAGATCTTACTGAAGAGGAAGTAAATAAGATCAGAGCAATTGTGGAAGGTGTTAAGGTAGAAGGAGATCTAAGAAAAGACATCAGACTTTCTATCAAGAGACTAATGGATATCAAGTGTTACAGAGGATTAAGACACAAGATGAACCTACCAGTAAGAGGACAAAAATCTAAGACTAACGCTAGAACGAGAAAAGGTCCTAAAAAGCCTATCAAAAGATAATCGGAAGATAGGAAAAGTTAAAATATAAGTGAGGAGGTACTTAAGTTGGCTAAGAAAAAAGTAGCAAAAGTAAAAAAGAAACTAAAAAATATTCCAGTAGGAATAGCTCATATACACTCAAACTTTAACAACACTATAGTTGCTATAACTGATACTGAAGGTAAAGTTATAATCTGGAAATCAGGAGGAACTTCTGGTTTCAAGGGAACTAAGAAAGGTACTCCGTTCGCTGCACAGATCGCTGCTGAACAAGCTGCGCACATTGCAATGGAAAACGGAATGAAAAAAGTTGAAGTTAAAGTTAAAGGTCCAGGATCAGGAAGAGAAGCTTGTATCAGATCATTACAAGCAGCAGGATTAGAGGTTACTAAAATCTCTGATGTTACTCCAGTTCCACACAATGGATGTAGACCACCTAAGAGAAGAAGAGTATAATCAAACCCCAAGTGGGGATTGAAGCTCGGTGAGTATCTTATTTTAGTAAAATTCAATACGAAGGAGGAATAATCATAAATGGCAAGAAATAGACAGCCTGTATTAAAGAAATGTAGAGCACTAGGAATTGAGCCGATAGTTTTAGGAGTTAACAAAACTTCAAACAGAGGACCAAGAGCAAATGCTAACAAAAAACCTACAGAGTACGCGATACAATTAAGAGAAAAGCAAAAAGCAAAATTCATATATAACGTAATGGAAAAGCAATTCAGAAAGCTTTATGAGGAAGCAACTAGAAAGGATGGAGTAACAGGTCTTAACCTTATCCAATACCTTGAGAGAAGACTGGAGAATGTTGTTTACAGACTTGGATTCGCAAAAACAAGAAGACAAGCTAGACAAATTACTTCTCACGGACACGTTGCTGTAAACGGAAGAAGAGTAAACATAGCTTCTTACAGAGTAAAAGCTGGAGATGTAGTATCTGTTATAGAGAACTCAAAGAACATCGATATAATCAAAACTGCAGTTGAAGAGTCAAACGTACCAGCATGGTTAGAGCTTGACAGAGCAGCATTCTCAGGAAAAGTTGTTCAGAACCCAACTAAAGATGATCTAGACTTCGATTTAAACGAAGCTCTAATCGTTGAATTCTACTCTAGATAATAACCTATTGATAGGAGTTGATTAGATGTTAAAAATAGAGAAACACGCAGGAAGTATTAATATTACTGAGAACAGAATCAACCAATTTCATTCTGAGTACGTAGTAGAGCCTCTTTACAGAGGATATGGACATACAGTAGGAAATGCTCTGAGAAGAGTATTACTTTCATCAATTCCAGGAGCAGCTATTAAAGGTGTGAGAATTGACGGAGTACTAAGTGAATTTTCAGTAATGGAAGGAATTAAGGAAGCTGTTACAGAGATAATTCTTAACGTTAAAGAGGTAGTTGTAAAAGCTGATGAGGCTGGAGAGAGAAAGATGTCTCTTTCTGTTAAAGGTCCAAAAGTTGTTACTGCTGCTGACCTTATTCCAGAAATTGGATTAGAAGTAGTTAACCCAGAGCAGATCATCTGTCACATAACAACTGACAGAGAACTAGACATGGAGTTTTTAGTTGATACTGGAGAAGGATTTGTAGTTTCTGACGATATAGATAGAAAAGGTTGGGCTGTGGATTTCTTAGCAGTTGATGCTATATACACACCAATCAGAAAAGTTTCTTACTCTATTCAGGATACAATGGTAGGAAGAATGACTGATTTTGACAAACTTACTTTAGTTGTTGAGACTAATGGAAGTGTTGAAACGAAAGATGCCATATCTTATGCTATTGAGCTACTAACTACTCATCTAAATCCATTCCTTGAGATTGGAAATGCAATGACTCACCTAAGAACTGGTGAAGATGAGCCAGTTATAGGGGAAGACACTAAAGCTAGAGATCATTCTATAATGATCGACAACATGAAGATAGAAGAGCTAGATCTTACAGTTAGATCATATAACTGTCTGAAAAAAGCTGGAATTGAAACTGTTGGACAGCTTACAAAGATGAGTCTAAATGACTTGATGAAGATTAAAAATCTTGGTAAAAAATCACATGATGAGATCCTAGAGAAGATGAAAGAACTTGGTTTCGATCTATCTCAAAATGGAACGAATGAATAATAAACCTTATAAAAGGAGGAGCTAAGACTAATGAATCACAATAAATCATATAGAAAGTTAGGAAGAAGATCTGACCATAGAATGGCTATGCTAATGAACATGACTATATCTCTTCTTGACCATGAAAGAATAGAGACTACTGTAACTAGAGCAAAGGAATTAAGAAAGTTTGCTGATAGAATGGTAACTTTAGGAAAAAAGAACACTCTTGCATCTAGAAGACAAGCTTTTGCTTTCTTAAGAAGCGAGGCAACAGTAGCTAAGCTATTTGGAGATATCGCTCCAAGATATACAGAGAGAAACGGTGGATACACTAGAATAATCAAAACTGGTGTAAGAAAAGGTGACTCTGCTGAGATGGCTATAATCGAGCTAGTTTAATACATGCTCTTAGGGGACGGTAGATTTTCTACCGTTCTTTTTTTAGATATTTTAATAAAACAGGAGGTTATTATGAAACAGTATTCACTGGACAAACAGAAAGCACTGGAACTTATAATGGACGATGCTACAATAATAATTGATGTAAGAGCAGGAGAGGAGTTAGAGGATGTTCCTCCTATAACTGAGGACTGTTATAATGTTCCTATGGATGAAAAATTTATGGATCATATGAAAGAGTTGGAAGAGGATGAGGAGATTTTGAAGGATTCTAAAATCTTGGTTTACTCAGAAAACGGAGTAAGATCTATGAGAGCTCTACAGGCTCTTAGAGAGGCAGGATACCTTCAGGCCTATAATCTAGAAGGCGGAATCAATGCTATTTTTGAAGAGAGCTGCTGAGGATAAAAAATAGCTCTAGGTTAGAGCTTCAAGATTTTCAATTTTGAATAACATAAAAATAAAAAGAGAAACACTCCTAAGTGGTGGAGTGTTTCTCTTTTTTTGGATATTTAATAAGGAATTCTTTTACTACAGTAGCAAATTCTTCCAGATCATTTAGAAACTCATATAATACAGCACGATTTTCAAATTCCTCACGGGTTTTAGGAAGTTCACTGTTCCGGAACTCCTCTTTACAGTTTCTGATATCGACAAGTACCTGGTCTACCTCATCATCCTCAAATGTACAGTAAGAGATACTTTCCATAAGCCTAGATATAATGAGAGCATGTTCTGTGATTTGATAGAGTCTGGAAAAAGAGAGTCTCATTCTTTTCAGAATTTTGTATTGAACATATCGCATATTAAAATAATCTATGGTCATAGTATTATTTGAAATTATAGAGTTATTAAATTCGTTGATAGCCATGAGTCTGGCACGATTTCCCAACTCTTTTAACTGATCAAAAAGTTTTTTTTCTTCCACTGAGACGCAGTTACATTTCAGTGACTGTGACATATCCAGAAGTATATTCTGAATAGTTTTTCCCATATCCTCGGACATTTTCCGTAGCTCCCGGTTGAGATCAGGCATATACAGATTGAAGAGCAGGGCTGTCCCCAGACCTATAAGAAGAAGTGCAAATTCATTTATAAGCAGTGACATGGATGAAGACTGCTCACTTATGAGGTGAGTAGCCAGAACCACATTGACAAGGAAGCCTTGAATCAGATTAAATCTCACACAGATGGGCATGAATATGAGAATAAAAATACCCAGTACAAGATAGCTATAGCCCATAAAATAGAAAAGTATATCCGAAACCAGAAGTCCGATTATTGTTGCAATAACTCTGTCAAAGGCAACCTTAAAACCTTCCTTTCTAGTTCCCTGTATGCTTATAATGGCAATAATACCAGCAGTGAGGGCATATTTAAGCTCCAGCTGTTGGGCAATCGTTATAGATAGCACTGTGGCAGCAGCAGATTTAAGTACTTTGTGATCCAGGAAATTAATATATCTCATGCTTACCTCCAGTTTTTATTTTTTTAATAAGGGCTTTAAAGCTTCTATTTCATAATAGTATGTTTTTGCTTCAACTATTTTTCCAGTTTCGTCCAAGAAATAGTTGAAAGGTATTTTTGAAAGACCTATCTCTTTAGCGATAGCCTTTTCTTGATCGTAATAAATAGGAAAAGAATAGCTGTTTTCTTCCATGTAATTTTTTACAGCCTCTTTAGTTTCACGTCCATAATCTCCAAAAACTACTAGAACCTCTAAATCTTTTCTATCTTTTAAAAATTTAGAATAGTCCTCTTTAAATTTTATTTTCTCCTCTTTACAGAAAGGGCACCAGCTGGCAGTGAAGTTGATGAGAATATTTTTTCCCTTCATTGAATCGAGAGAAACTTTTTTTCCCTCCATAGTTATAAAAGTCAGATTAGGAAATTGTTCTCCCACCTCTGGAGTCTTTACCCCATTGGCAAAGAGTGAGAGATTTAGAATAAATATAGTGATAAGTGTAAAGATTTTTTTCATAGTATCCTCCTAGTGTAAAAATTTTTAAAATATACTTTATTATATACAAAAAAGAAAAAGATTTTCCTTTTTATGGAGCTTTCCCTGTTTCAGGAAGTAACAGTCCCTCTATGAATATATCTGTGGAGAGAGCCTTAGAAAGAAATTCCAGAAGGCTTTCATAGGTGACAAATTTTCTGTATTCTTCCGGTGTAAGCACTGAGTAATCCCTATTTTTGAGGGCTCGGTTTTTGAGATAATAGAACCAGAAACGGTTTCTTTGAATCTCATCCTCATAGGTAAGACGGTAATTCTCATAGATTTTCTCCAGATTTTCCTGGATATATTTTCCTTTTAAACTCTCCCCTATTATATCCTGTACAGCCTGGGAAATTTTTAAGGCGGATTCAGGATTGGAACTATAGTTGATAGTAAGAGAATTTTCCCCATGATTTTCATATCTCAGGGAATCCGAGGACCTTATGGAATAGACTCCCCCCATCTCTTCCCGGATTTTATCTATTAGGACTATATCTAGGATTTTGGAATAGGCAGAAAAAAGAATCCGATTTTTGTTGCTATAGATATCTTGATAAGGATAGATAATTGAAACAGATGCCTTGGCATCTTCTCCCTGACTCATGCTCTCTCTCACGGCTTTTAAAGGCTGTTTTATCCCCAAATCTCCTCTGGAAAAATTTTCTTTTTTTTCAAGAGAACCTGGAAGAGCTGAAATATATTTTGTGAGAATATTTTTCATGGTATCAGAATCCACTGAACCTGTAACTATGAGTTTATAGCCTGAAAAATCAGAAAAAAGTTTATTGCTGACAGCTTCAATATTTTCTATGGATACCAGGGAGAGATTCTTCTCATCTGGAGTTCTTCTTCTAGGGTTATCTCCTGAAAGAACAGCTTTCATCTTTTCAGAAAAGACCAGTTTTGGAGAGTTCTTAAGATTTCTCCATTTTTCCATGCTCAGGCTCAATCTGTTTTCTAAAATATCAGAATCCAGTTTTTTTTCTAGAAGAAGAGTGGTAAGAGAGCTCATGGCTAAATCAAGATTTTCCCTATCGGAATAGATATTGAATCCCTGATCATAGTCAGAGATATAGGCTGATAGAGAAAAATTTTTACCTTTTAAAAAAAGTTCATACTCCTCTTTATTTAAACCGCCCAATCCAGATTTCTGAAGAAGCTCACCTAAAAATAGTGAATTGACATATCCTGTATAATCCAGAACAGAACTTCCCTCCTCTCTGAAAAGAAGCATATTTATCCTGTCTCTGTCAAAGTCAGTCTCTTTATATAGAACCTCTATACCGTTGGAAAGCTGGAAATGAGTATATTCAGGCAAAATATTTTCCTGGAGAATCTTTCCAGGTTTAAGCTCTACAGCTTTAAAATTATTTTTATTTTCAGAAAAAAGATTTTTTCCTGGGGAGTTTCTAACATCGAGGATAATCTTTTCCAGGGTATTGCTATCCACAGGAGAAATCCCCTCTTTTTCAGGAAGAGAAACAAGAAGAGCAAAGTTTTTGCTGTAAAAATTCTGAGCTATTCTCTGAATCTCTTTGGGAGTGACACCGATTTTCAGTTTTTCAAAAAGATGGTAGGAATCTTTTGGAGAGATAAAA
>JBOFCM010000027.1:0-2711 GCA_051646055.1 Fusobacteriaceae bacterium | reverse complement strand
TATGTGTTAAACTGTTAAAAATGGAATCATTAGTTACATGATTTGTGTTTTGCAGCCAGTTTAAACATGGCCTTGGGGTTTATTTCAGATTCAGATATTGTGGCAAGACATTGTTCCAGAACTGTGGATCATGAGCACCACTAGATGTTTTCTTCTTTTCTTTAAGATTCTTTTCATCTCTCTTTCCAGTTTTCTGCCTGTCTCTTTGTGTATTTTTATGTTCTTTCTCTTTTTCTTCATCCTCCTCCTCATTTTCTCCTTCTTCCTCACTTTCTATTTCTTCTTCTTCATTTTTATGTTTGCCTTTTTTACTTACAGCTGGCAAAGTTGCTGTGGCTCTCTGTTTTGGTGCTCTTCTTCGTTTGTTCTTCTCTTCCTCAGCTTCTTCTTCCTCCTCCCCAGATTCTTCCTTCTCTCCAGCTTCTTCCTCTTCCTCCACTTTTTCTTCCTCCTCCTCAGCTTCTTCTTCCTCAGCTTCTTCTTCCTCTTCCTCAGCTTCTTCTTCCTCCTCCTCAGCTTCTTCTTTATCCTCCTCAGCTTCTTCTTCCTCCTCCTCAGCCTCTTCTTCCTCCTCCCGAGCTTCTTTCTTCTCTCCAGCTTCTTCCACTTCCTCAGCTTTTTCTTCCTCCTCCTCAGCTTCTTCTTCCTCCTCCTCAGCTTCTTCTTCATCCTCCTCAGCTTCTTCTTCCTCCTCCTCAGCTTCTTCTTCCTCCTCCTCAGCTTCTTCTTCCTCCTCCTGAGCGTCTTTCTCCTCTCCAGCTTCTTCCACTTCCTCAGCTTTTTCTTCCTCCTCCTCAGGTTCTTCTTCCTCCTCCCGAGCTTCTTTCTTCTCTCCAGCTTCTTCCTCAGCTTCTTCTTCCTCCTCCTCAGCTTTTTCTTCATCCTCCTCAGCTTCTTCTTCATCCTCCTCAGCTTTTTCTTCATCCTCCTCAGCTTTTTCTTCATCCTCCTCAGCTTCTTCTTCATCCTCCTCAGCTTTTTCTTCATCCTCCTCAGCTTTTTCTTCATCCTCCTCAGCTTTTTCTTCATCCTCCTCAGCTTTTTCTTCCACCTCCTCAGCTTCTTCCTCTTCTTCACTCTCTTCCTCCTGTTTTTCAGTTTTTAAATTTTTTTCATCCTCCTCCTCATTTTCTCCTTCTTCCTCACTTTCTATTTCTTCTTCTTCATTTTCCTCTGATTCATGTGTCTCTGAGATGTCCATAGTTTCTTCTTCTCCTAACTCCTCACTTGTATCCATTTTTCCTTTGCCCTTTTCTTTTATATGGCCTTTCGTTACAACTTCATTCTTTTTGTCAGCTTCCTCTTGCTCGCTGTTCAGTTCTTCCTCACAACTCTCTTCGTAGTTTTTATTTTCTTTAATATTTCTATGCTTCTTATCTTTATGTTTTCCATAAATGTTTTGCTTAGCCTTTATTTTTTCTTCTCTCTCACTGTATTCTTCTTCCTCACCTTCTTCGTCATCTTCTTCTTTACTGTTGTTTATAACTCCACATTTCATGTCTTTCTGTTCTTCAGAATAGTTATCTTCATTGTCTCCCTCCTCTTCCTCATTCTCTTCTTCTTTACCTTTTTTCTGAATTTCTTCTTCCTCCTCTTCATGTTCCTCTTCTTGACTCTCCTCTTCATTTTCATTTCCTACCGTGTTCTCTTCCACACTCTCTTCTTCTCCATCCTCTACCAGATTCTGTTCTTCATACTCTTCTCCTGCATCCTCCTCTCTGTCACTCTCTCCCTCAGAAGTAATCTCGTTCTCCTCACCTGTCTCACTCTCTTCCTCATTTCCTTCACTTTCTTCATTCTCATCCTCTTCATCTAATCCCTCACTCTGATCTTCAGCTTTGCTGTCAGATTCCTTACCTTTCTCTATTTTCTCCTCCTCCTCTCTTGACCAACCATTAGTGCTATCATCTTCTTGCTCTTCTTCTACATCTGTGTTTTCTTTAGTCTCTGTCGCCTTTTCACTCCCTTCGTCGCAGCTTTCCTTCTGATCCCTCTCTTCCTTTTCTTTTTCCTCTTCATTATTACCACTTTCCTTATCCTCATCACTCTTACTACCCCCTTTCTCCTCTCTATCATCAATCTCCTTACCTTTGTCCTCTTTGCTACACGTTTCATTTTCTTTGCTCTCCTCATTTTTCTGTATAGTTTCTTCGTCCCCACTTTCTTGCCCTTTTTTCTCTTCTTTTTCAACTTCTTCTTCATTTCTATTCATGTTCTCTTCTCTTTTTACCTCATCTTCACTTCCCTCTCCTTCACGTTTTTCTTCCTTGTCTGTACTGCTCTGTCCAGTATTGCTATCTTCCTCTTTCTCTTCTCTTTTAACCTTGTCTTTTTTCTCTTCTGCTGACCTACTTACCTCTTTTTCTTCCTCATCCTCTGCTCCCTCTTCTTCTGTTTCTTCTGTATTCTCTTGGTCTCCACTATGCTCATCACCCTTAATCTCTTCTTTCTCCTCCTCTTTATTTTCCAAAGGATTGTTTTCTTCTTCCTGCACAACCCCCTCATTGTGATGTTCCTCAGCGAGATTCTCATCAGCACCACCATATTCATCTCCTTCCATTTTATCTTCCTTGTCATCTCTTTCTCCATTACCACTCTTCCACATTTCCTCTAAGTCTGAAACTGCTTTGTCTTTTAAATCTTCAGATGTGCTGCTGTCCTCTGTTTCCTGCTTATCATCTATTGCTGACATGTCCTGAAGTACACTGTTC
>JBOFCM010000026.1:0-7771 GCA_051646055.1 Fusobacteriaceae bacterium | reverse complement strand
GTGGTCATTGTTCCTATTACCATTTTCCCTACATTGAATCCAGATTTAACCAGATCTTTTCTACTCATTCCTGAAGCATTGATATGCAGTTCCTCCACTGTAGCAGCCATATCCATGGCAATATCCATGGCAGCTCCACTGGCTCCCAAAGTAATCGCGGCATAAAATATCTGAAGCAGACTGACATTGAGATTGGTTGTAAAAGCTATTCCCTGTGCAAAGGGCTGATTCATTCCATCCAGATTAAATTTTCCCCCAAACATAAAAGTTAGAAGAGTTGTAACAAAGAGTCCTGTCATAGTCCCAAGAAAGGCAGCTATTCCTTTTTTGGTAAATCCTGCCACAAGAAATATTATTATTGCCGAAAGAATTATAAGGGTGATAATCGTGATAAAAAAAATATTATTTCCATCTTTTAGGGCTGGTATAAAAAATTTCCAAAGTACTCCTATACTGGCCAAAAATGAGATTATCGATTTGACTCCTGTTTTACCAGCATAGAGTATCAGAAATACCACAAACATTAAGCCCAACCCAGCAACAGAATCCATTCTATAGAGAGAAAGGGCTTTCCCTCTGAGAACGCCCTTTCTTTCCACTACTGCTGCCAAAATTTTATCCCCTTCTTTATAGAACTCATCATATTCCAGGCTACCGCTTAAAAGATTGGGTATCTCTAATTTTTCCCCCTTATAGGGACCGTTCAGCACCTGTATTTTAAGGTTCTGTTCCCCTATTCTTCCGATTCCGGCCACAGTTACAGAGCTGTTATCTGTTTCCAATACTCTTGCCCTATATTCGCTGCTGCTACTTTTAAAATTGCCCAACCCTAGACCTACGAAGAGAACTATTGCACCAAAGAAAAGAATTAATTTTTTCATCTTTTAAAGTTTTCCTCCCATAGCTTGTGCTACACCTTTAGCAATTTCTGTATTGTCTTTGAATCCTGTAAAGTTTTCAGCTCCTTTTCCGATTGCAGAAAGAGGAATCTGTGTTCCTGTATGGGCAAATGAAGTCCAGTGTACTCCCGCTCTTTCAGAAAGAATATGAGCTGCAGCAATGGCTACCGGTTTATATCCTCCGTAAGCTTCCATCTCACCTTTATCATTTTTATCCTGAACATCCATAGCATTTTCTATTTTTTTCTTTTCTGCTCCAGTCAGATCAGAAAGTCCTAGATTTTTAGAGATATATTGGAAAAACTCAGCTCTGTTTCCTGTATAAGCTTTCTGAAGTGTGTCTTCCACTGAAACCTTTGTATCTTTTAACTGATCAAGACTCATAAAATAGCTGTTTCCGAATCCAAGCCCCATTCCTCCAGTTTCATGGTCTCCTGCAATAACTATAAGAGTATCTTTTGGATTTTTCTGGTAGAAATCATAGGCAACTTTTACAGCATCGTCCATCGCTAAAACATCTTTAACTGTTCCCAGTGCATCTTGAGCATGGGATGCATGGTCTATTCTTCCACCCTCAACCATCATAAAGAATCCGTCTCTGTTTTTTCCAAGTATCTCTATTCCTTTTCCAGTAAGTTCTGCTAAACTTGGCATAGCTTCTTTTCTGTCTATTTCATAAGGAAGGTGTGATGCTGTAAAAGCTGCAAAAACTTTCTCATCCCCTTTAAACTTTTTATTTTTAAACGTCTCAATAGAATTTTCCCCTATAAATGTAGAGTATCCCTTTGATTGAAATTCAGCCACAAGGTCTCTGTCATCTTTTCTGCTACTTGTAAGTTCTCCCCCTTTTTTGGTAAAGTTTCTGAATCCTCCCCCTGCAAAATAGTCTACTCCACTTTTAGTAAAGTCTGCTGCTATCTCGTTTTCATTGGCTCTGCTCTCGTTAGCGGCTGCAAAAACTGCCGGAGTTGCATGAGTAAGTCTTGTTGTAGAAACTATTCCTGTTTTCATGTTTTTTTCCTGTGCTATATTTGTAAGAGTTTTCAGCTTTGTTCCATCAGGAAGCTGAGAAATCAGTCCATTGTTTGTCTTGTACCCTGTTGCTAATGCTGTTCCTGCAGCAGCTGAATCTGTTATAAGAGTATCCTTTGCATGGGTCGTGTTGATTCCTGCCACTGGAAAAGTGTTCATCAGAAGTTTCCCCTCTTTTCCCAACACATCCTGTTTATAATATTCTGCAACCTGTCTTTGGGATGATCCCAGTCCGTCACCTATAAAATAAAATACATATTTTGCCTGAGCCATTACAGAGGTCCCCATCACCATAAATGCCAAAGCTACATTACTAAATTTTTTCATCAAAATTTCCTCCCTATTTTAATTATAACTCTGAAAAAGAATCTATATATAGAGTAACATCCCTGTGTTAAACATATATTTATTTTTTGTAAAGTTTCTGTAAAATTTAAAATTCATACCTGTAAAACTATGCTATAATATTGGTATTGAAAAATTATAATTAGAGAAGAAGGTGTTTAGCAGGTGAAAGGATATTTATTGGCTGTGTGTTCTGGAGTTTTTTGGGGGTTTTTAGGGTTTTATGGGAGTAAACTTAATAGTTATGGATTTACTGGAAATGAAGTGGCTTTTTTGAGAATGTTTTTCGGATTTTTATGCGGAATGATCTATCTATTTTCTAGCAAGGAAAATAGAAAAAACTTAAAAATAAGCAGAAGTTCTATTAAGTATATAATGCTAATTGGTGTGGTAACTCAGGGACTTCTAAATCTATTTTTCTATTCTGCAATACTTGAGCTGGGAACCGTAACTGCCACCATGCTTCTGTGTACAGGACCAATTTTTACAGTAATTCTATCTTCGATATTTTTAAAGGAAAACTTCACACTGGAAAAGCAGGTATCTCTTGCTATAACAATTTTAGGATCTGTTCTCCTTATCAGTGAAGGAAATTTCAGTGGCATGAACTTTAGTATTATGGGAATACTTTTAGGAGCAGCTTCGGGGCTCTGCTATGGAATCTATCCTATTATAGGTAAGCAAAGTAAAGGATCTAATCCAGTTTTTATCACGGTATTGGGATTTTTGGTAGCTGCTCTATTCCTTATTCCCTTTATCTCCATGGGAGATATGGTAAGAAAAATTGCAAATATTGAAATTTTCTTAACGATAATCTCTTTCGGAATAATACCTACTCTTCTGGCATATCTTATTTTTTTAAAAGCCATGGAGTATATTCCAGCTTCTGTTGCCAGTATACTGACTCTTATCGAGGTTCCTACCACTGCTCTTATAGGAGTTTTAGTTTTGAATGAGCATTTTAATAGCTACAAATTTGTTGGGCTCTTGATAGTTCTCATAGGAATATCCATAACAAAGATTAATTTAAAGACTCTTTTTATCTTTAGAAAAGCCAAAACAGCATAGATAGAAAGATTAAAATTTAATAAAGAGGTGATACCATAGTCTGATATCACCTCTTTATTTTTTTCTAGCTTTTTATCTATAATTGACTCTTTTTCGCAAGCTCTCTTCTCATCCATAATACACATAAAAGAGTTCCTATAGGAAAAACCGAACCAAGCAGTATTCCCCCACGAAGTCCAAAACCTGATAATTCTGCTGCACTTCCTATAAGCCAAGGTCCAAGAGCTGCTCCTAAATCTCCTCCTGCAGCCATAATTGCAAACATAGAAGCTCCTGCCATGGGAAATCTTTCAGATGTAAGAACCAAGGTTCCAGGCCATAGAAGACTCACAGCTAACCCTCCCACAGCAATAGCTGCTAAAGATAAAATCTTTATCGTAGACAGGGCCAATATTATATAGCAGAAAAATGCAAGAATAGCTCCTAAAATCATAATTTTAGTTAAATCAATTTTATTACTATATTTTCCGTAGATAACCCTACCCACTCCTAAAAATATAGCAAACATTGCAATTCCACCGAAATCCCCTGTAATTTTTGGGAGATGAAGAACCTGTTCAGCAAAAGCAGAACTCCACTGTGCCATGGAAACTTCTGCAGCTCCGCTAAAAGCTATAGTCGCTATGGCCACAAGGAAAAATGGAATTTTAACAAGGTCTCTGCTTTTTTGTCTAAGATTTTCTTCAAGAGGTGGAGCAAGAGGCGCTACAAAAAAAAGATAGCTGTTTATTAAAGCCGGGATAGACCACATGAAAACTATCAAATACCACGAGCTGTTCCCTAAAAGTGATAAAAGCAGAGCTGTTAGGACTATTACTGTAAACTGTCCCCAAGCATAGAAAGAGTGAAGTATTGCCATAGCTGAGGCTTTTTCATCTGTGGGAATAGAGTTGACAATGGGACTTAAAAGAAGTTCCAAGAGACCTCCGCCACAAGAAAAAATAACAGTAGCTACAAGTAAAAGAGTATAGGTATTATATGGTAACATAGGAACTAAACCAAATAAAGTAAACCCTATAAAAACTAAGATATGAGCAGCTACAACAAATCTCCTAAACCCATATCTATCCACGATTCCACTAAAGATTAAATCTACAGCAATTTGGGTCGTAAAATTTATAAAAACTAGAAATCCTAACTGCTGATAATTGAGATGAAAAGTTTCTCTAAAAATAACAAAAAGTAGAGCCGGAAGATTTATAACGATAGCTTGAACAAAATTGCCTAGATAGCATGCATTTATCGTAGGTTTGTAAGAAATTTCCTGAGTCAGGGCTTGGGAAATTTGGTTTTTAAATTGTGACATTAAACTCTCCTTGTTTAAAAATTATTCTTGACATTTTTATCATTACAGTATATATTACTATAATGATAAAAATATTATACTAATTAAAAATTTAAAAGTCAATAAGGCACAATTTTTTCACTTAGTGAAATGGAGGTTAGTAATGGACAAAATACAGGTTAATTCTGAAATAGAAATCACATTAAAAATAATAGGTGGGAAATGTAAACCACATATTTTATATATTTTAATTGAACAGGGAGCACAAAGATTTAAAGATCTAATGGCCAAAGTCAACCAGATATCACAGAAAACACTTACAAATCAGTTGAGAGAACTTGAAAGTGACGGGCTGATACTTAGAGAGGCTTTCAGTGAAATCCCTCCAAGGGTAGAATATTCCATAACTGAAAAAGGTAAAACTCTGTTTCCAATATTGGA
Source organism: Fusobacteriaceae bacterium (assembly GCA_051646055.1). Lineage (GTDB taxonomy): Bacteria > Fusobacteriota > Fusobacteriia > Fusobacteriales > Fusobacteriaceae > JAGNZR01. The sequence continues at coordinate 2,701 of JBOFCM010000026.1, read as the reverse complement.
GCTTATGTGTGAGTGGGGAGAAAAAAACAGTGATGGGCGTTTTGAAATCATCAACCCTCAATGTGACAATAAATAAAAAAAGCTTCATTTCTTAGGATTAGTTTACTAGGAAATGAAGCTTTTTTTAAATTAGTTAAGAGATTCTCCGATTTTTTTTAAAAGATTCAGAGTTTCCTTTTGAGTTGATAAATCATCTGGATTAAGAGCTGAGAACCCCTCATCAACTACAAAGTCCCATCCAAGGTATCCGCAGATACATCTGAATTGTGAAGAGATAATTTTGTACTGCTCAGCTCCAACTTCATCCCCTCCAACAGAGATAATTCCAACTTTCTTTTTCTTATGAGTCAGTTCAGTTGAATGAGCTCGGGAGTACATCTTATCAATTAGAGCTTTAAGTTGAGCCGAAATTCCCCACCAATATACAGGAGAACCAAAAATTAGAGTGTCAGCTTCAACAATTTTTTGAACTAACTCATTTGTATCGTCTTTCATAAAACATTTTCCACCATTTTTTTGGCAGGCGTCACAGGCTATACAGCCAGCCACACTGTATTTGGTAACATCAATAAACTCAATTTCATTTTTAGTTTTATCAATCTGTGCCTCTAAAGTTTTTAGAGCAAAATGAGTGTTTCCTTTTAATCTTGGACTTCCATTTAAGAATACTATTTTTTTCATTTTGACCCTCCTATTTATCAATTAAATTTTCTAACACTGAAAATTAAGCATCTTGCTTAGTGTCTGCTATTTGAATCTCTCTTAGATTTACACCTTGCGGAAGCTCATAGGCAAATTTAATAGTTTTAGCTACATCAGCTGGCGTTATCGCTCCTACTCCAGTAGATTCTTTCCATTGTAAGTAACCATCTTTTATATCGTCACTTGTTGTATGGCTTAAAAGTTCTGTGTCGACAGCTCCTGGACAAACCCTCATAACTCTAACATTATGAGATGACAGCTCCATACGTGCAACCTCTGAAAGTCCTACTACACCATATTTTGATGCACAATATGCTGCGTGGTTACCAAAAGGTTTTACTCCTGCTATTGACGAGATATTAATAATCGTACCTGTTTTTCTCTCTTTCATATCTCCCATAACAATCTGCATACCGTTCATTACACCCATAACATTGACATCAAGCATCTGTTGCCACTCATTACTATTTTGAGTTTCTAGATTTCCAAGAAGCATAACTCCTGCATTATTGATAATTAGATCTGTTTTTCCATATTTCTCTTCTGCAAATCTTACAGCTGATTCAAACTCTGCTTTGTTAGTTACATCTACTTTCTTACAGATTGTGTTAGGTAAATTCATCTCTTCTAAACGCTCTAATCTTCTTGCTAAAAGAAGTAGAGGATATCCATCATTGCTAAACTGTTTTGCAAGCTCTCTTCCAAATCCTGAACTAGCTCCTGTAATTACAACTAATTTTTTCATATTACATTCTCCTTTTTAACCTCGATATTTTTCCATTAAGGTATTTATTACTATAATAGTTATTTATAGTATAGTAGCTAAAAAGTCAAAAGTCAATAAGGCACAATTTTTTCACTTAGTGAAATGGAGGTTACTAATAGTGATTATTGGGCATGATAGAGGAAAATTATATTTTCAAAAACTCTCCCCTTATCTCTTCAGATAGTTTCCTATGCTTTCGGCTGAAACTAGCCTTGGAGGTCCCAAGAAGTTCTGCTAGTTTCGCATCTGAGATTCTAGGATTTTCTGAGAGGGCATCTACAAGAATACCGGCAATATCCCAGCAGTTCCGGTATTTTTTCTCCAATATCTGGATTCTGGCACTTCTCATGGCTCGAGATTTTACCTCACGGAGTTCAGAGGCTTTCCCATGGTGTAAAGGGCTGTGGTAGAGATATTTGTGTGGCCAAGAAAGTTCTTTACCTTGTCCAGGGATGTTCCTTGGTCTAACAAAGTCTTGGCTATGAGATGCCGGAAGTTGTGGGAGAAAAACTTTGTACGAGGTAATTTTGTCTTACCTGCATATTTTTTTACTATCCAGTCTGCCATCTTGGGACTGAGTCTGTGAAGAGTTCCAAGGGAATTATCCTGGGAATTTTGAGAATCTTCCTCCAGAAATCTTTTGTAGGTTGTGAAAAGAGCTCCTCTGCACTTAAAATCCCTATCAGTTCTTTTCAGAAACTTTTCCAGGGCTTCATAGGTTTCTTGGTTAAAATCTATATCCCTAACCTTTCCCCTTTTCCCACGAATTGCCACCTTGTAACCATTTCCAACCTTCTCAATATTTTCAATGTCCACAGAGAGAGCCTCAGAGATCCGGGCTCCAGTATTGAAGAGAAAAAGAAAGAGTGCATAGGCTCTTGGGTCCTTCTCGTGGTCTACTGCTTCCAGAAGTTTGTAGTAATCCCCAATTTCCATAAGATGGCTGTCCTCTATGGAATGACGGTGGCTTATCTCCAGAGTTTTTATCTTGAGAGGAATATCCCGGCCTCTTTTGTCTCGTTCTGTGATATTACAGAAATTGAAAAAAGAGTTGAGAGCAATAGTTTTTAGATTTACCGTGCTGTTCTTCTGCTTTTCGCTGTAGAGAAATTTCTGAAATCTTGTAGCCGTGAGCTTGGGTCTGGTAATTCTGTAAATTGTTGGCTCGGTTTTAACTTTTTCATGACTGTTCTCTAGCTTCTCTCCAGTTTCGAGAGGAAACATCTCGTAATA
>JBOFCM010000025.1:0-32256 GCA_051646055.1 Fusobacteriaceae bacterium | reverse complement strand
AGTAATTTCATTTCCTGATAAGGTTCCTCCTGTTACTGACTTTACCTCTACTCCATTTGTCAGTTCTGTTATTTCATCTACCAATACCAGTCCTTCGTAGGCTATATTTGTTCCATTTGTCACCTTAAATGTATAGGTTACTGTTGCTTCTGTTTGCCCTGTATTGTAACTTACCTCTCCTACTGACTTCAATACTGTCGCTGACTGAAGTATCACAACTTCTACAAAAGCAATATCTGTAGCCTTCTCTATTCCTTCTGCATTCTTTACTGTTGCTCTGTCATACAAAGTTGTATTTGTTGCCGCAAAATCCGACAGAGAATATTCAGCTTCTATAGTTTTTGTTGTTGATTCCACTCCGATAAAGTTTATTTCGCTTATAGTAGTTATTCCAGTTACCAGATCATAGGAAGCTGTTGTACCTCCCATGCCTTTCACGGAGATTGGTTTCAATACTGCCATTGTAGAATAATCCGATTCAGTTACTTTTTCCTCTACTGTATATCCGCTTACAGGAACAGGGTTCAGATTCCTTATTTCTATATCGTATTTTACATATACTTTTCCTGCTGCATAATCTATTCTAGGATTAGGTGTATCCGGTGTCCCTGCTACTACACTTTTATTCACACTTAAACTTGCTTGTGTGATTGGAACATAGTAATCTTCAATCTCTCCTCCATATGCCTCTCCGAAAGATTTTGCCACTTGGTTTGCGTCTGATGCAAATCTCACTCTGACTCCTACTTTTCCATCAGAAGGGATTGCTATTCCTGCTGGAATTATTATTGTTGTTTCTGTTCCAGTTCCGCTTATAGCATTAAAATATATTCTTTCATCCGCATCCTCAAAACTTTTATTTCCATTTTTATCTACAAATACAGCTAAGGTTCCTGAACCCGTTGTTGTAACCTTCATTGTATTTGTGCTATCAGCATATATAGTTGTTCCTACTGTTTCAGATGTTCCTGAAAAGAACCGAACTCCATCCTCATCGTCCGATATCCCCGTTACATCATCACCAGTTCCATTAAGAGGGGCATTTGCATCAACTTCATAGTCTTTATTAGCTCCTATTTTCAAAAATCCGCCCAAAGGTGTATCTTTTCCAAAAAGAAAAATATCTAGATGACGAGCCCCATCTGCAGATAAAGTTGTTTTGTAAGTATCAGGAAGATCTCCGTAATCTGTTTTCTGCTCAGAAATAAACACTTGATGATCTTCAACCTCTCCATCTATTTGGGTTCCACCATTTCCCGTTATTGGTTCAGTTGATACTCTCATACGCATATAAGTCATCCCCTGGGTTTCTGTTCTGTTACCCAGTTTATCTAAGTCAAATTCAAATGTCATTTCTCCATTAGAAATTTTATTTCCAGTAGAGTTTTTTTCTAAAATTTGTCCGTCGTTATTATTATCAAACTGGTAGTTTATTCTTCCATCTTTTCCGTCTAGCCAGATTACAGCATAAGCCCCAGCAGTAGGAGCATTGGCTATCCTTATGGTCATGGTATTTTTTTGATTTTCGATTAAATTTATCACTCCTCCTGTATAAGGAATTCCATTTACCGCAACTATTCCGTCTTCATCATCAGTACCAAATACATTGTCAGCATCGGCTTTTTCATTGGCAGTTATCCCTCTAGCAATATAAGAAGCTACATATGCCGCATCTCCTTCGTAATCTAGCCTCTCTCCAAATCTTACTGAATTCGATGTTTTTCTATGACGTGCAGGGCTGCTGACGATAGTTTTATAGTTATATTTTCCTCCCTGCGGTGCATCTCCATAATCATATTCTGTCTCTCCAATAGTTGTAACCACTTCATTAGATAAAGCTAAATTGGTTCCAGAAGAATCTCTTGCAACTGAATTAGCTTTAATTACATCTCCTTGAAAATCTGATTTTATTCTTCCACTAGTTATATATTCTTTTGGTTTTTTTGAATGCAATTGAACTTCATTCTTTATTTTTAATTTGTTTTTTTCAAAGTCACACTGAGAAATATTTTGATTAACTTCACAAACAAGTTCTTTTACACCATCATCTCTGATTTCATAGACAGTAAACTCTTCAAAAGAATCTAAAAATTCTTGATTAAAGATACTTTCAATTGAAATATGGTTTTTGGTAGCATTCCCTATATTGGTTGCTGTTGTTCTATACGTCAGCACCTCTCCTCTTAAAGCAAAATTTTTATCCACGCTTCTTTTAATTACAATCGGTCCATCTTCTAGTAAATCTACCTCTAATAACCGCTGTGCTCCAATTCTACTTCCCACTCCAATTCTGTTTTCTGTTGCCGTTTCTCCTCCATCTATTTTCGCATTTTCACCTAATAGATCGATATCCAATTCAAGTTCTTTTCTCAGTTCATAGATGGATTTTTCTCCTATCTCTACCATTAGTGGAATCGCTGATTGTTCTTCAGAAAGAAGTGCAATTTTGTAAATAATTCCTTCTTTCTCTTTTTTAAAGAAAAGGTATCCATTCTTTACAAAGAGTACATTTATATTTTTTAACTTTCTAGTCATTTTAAAGAGCTCTTTTGAGTCAGAAAGAGTATTTTCTTTTATAGTCTGATATTTTACGATGTTTCCAACTATAGAATAAACTCTCTCTTCCCCGGTTTTGATATCTTGAGAATATCCCCAAGCTCCGCTATTTTTATCGGTTATTTCTTTTACAAGTTTAGCTTCTCCTGTAAGTGTATCTGAATCTACATTTACTTTATATACTTTCCCGTCCGAGGATTTTATCCACATATCATCGGTATCAAAAGTAATATATGAATTTTTGATTACAGGAAGGTTTTTTATAGGTGCCTTTCCTATCTCAAAATCATATGCTTTCTCATCACTACCTATTTTTAATCTTACTAGATAGTTATCTTTCAGACCATAGATTTCCTGATTACCATAATCATATGCTAATCTTACATTCTCTTTATCACTTAATTTCATTATAAAAAGATTCCCATCTACCGAATCTCTTATAAAGCTTTTATTGATTTCTTGTGCAACTCCGACAGTCTCCATAAGAAAGAGGGTTACTATTAAAATCATATTTTTCAACCAATTTTTATAACCTGTGTTCATCAAGCCACCCCTTTAAATTTTTTCCCATTAGAATTTTCCTATAAGATTAATAAACCATCCCTTTGATTTATAATCCAATCTTGTTAAATCATCATCAAACTGTGTGAAATTGTATCCGACTCCAAGCTGTAAGTTTTCGTTAAGTTCTCTGTAAACTCCGACCATAGCTCCATGTTTAATCTGATCATCAGTTATGTCTCTCAGCCAGTGATATTCTCCAAAAAGATCCCACTTATGGATTATTTCATAATTAAGTCTTACTGCAAAAAGATCCAATGAAGATGCAAACCATGGTCCCGAATCTCTGTCCACTCTTATTTTTTCCTGTCTGTAAGCATACTTGAATCCCACATCCCATTTTTCATTGATTTCATAGATTGTATTTAAAGAAAGAACGTGAGCTTTTTCTCCAAAATTACTATTTAATTGCCCCAAACTTCCAAGATCATAGATATAACTATATTTCCCTATGAAATTTAATCTATCGTTCCATATAGGTCTGTAAGCTGTTCCCAATCCAAGCTCCACATTCCGAGCTTCCCTCTCTCCTGTACTTTTGTTTTTACCATCCAAGAAATTTCCGATACCGAATAGTGTATATTCCACGTCGATAACTTTTTTGAATCTATTAGCAATTCCCCAAGAATCCACATCAGATTCATCTCCTTCCCCTCTGGTTCTAGAATATTCCAAGGTATTCCTCATATTGAATCCCCTTTTTTCAAATTTAGCTTCTAAAGTCATACTATCTTTTTTAATAGTTCCTCTATCCACATTGAGCTCTCCACCTTGATATAATGCCCCTAACCAGAGGTGCTTATTCTTCTGATAGTCAACCCCATATCCACCAGTGAAACCTTTTCCTCCATATCCTCTTAAAAATTGATTCTCGTGATAAATTCTTGTTCTATCCGTCATCATCGCACTCTGTCCCAGAGTGAAAACCCCATCATTTCCTTCATTATCATTAAGAACTGAATATTTAGAATATAGTTCATGCTTATCATTTACTGCGTAAGCCACACCTATATCAGCACCATTTCCACGGGTTCCCGTTGTTAGCTCTCCATCCAATCTTAATTTTTCCGTGACTGACATGGCAGTTCCAACTGACACAGAGTTATTCGTTTCATACCCATCTGATTTATCAGCAGTTATCTGCCCCTTAGTATAGACTTTTTTACCTGGAGTTATCTTATATTCAGCTTTAGCCCCAACTATCGTAGCCTTACCGTTGTCTGCCTCTCTGTTAATTCCTGAGTCATCTAAAAGTTTCCCTAAAGCTTCAGTGTGTAGAATTTCTCCACCCAAAGTCACTTTTTCACTGAGAACATATTCTGCTCCTGCTGTTGTCTGCTCTGTTTCAGTAGTTGTATTTATATCATTCTCTTTATAGTTCTCATGCTCCACAGTCAAGAACATTCTATCTGTAATCTGATATTCTCCTGTCACTCCATAGTTCTCTCTTTTTAAAGAGGCTCTATCTGAAGCCGATGAGAATCCACGGTTCTTTCTGTCATACCATACTGTAATCACATCTCTTGAAGTAAATCTATCAGATATATCCATAAGAGCTAAACTTCCTTCTACTAGGTAGGCATCTCCTTTCTTCCCTCTATCGTACCCTATCTCCCTGTCAAAGAAATCCAATCCTCCATTTATAGAGATAGAGTTTTCATATACTGCGTCTCCCTTACTCTGTGCAATCTCCCCTCTTAAGAAAGTTCCTTCAGATTTTTTCAGAGTCAAGTCTCCAGCTGTCAGAGTATATTGATGTTCTCCTGAATTTGTATCTACAACTGTTCCCCCAAGTGCCATATTATCATATATCCACGACTTCCCTCTAATTCCCCCTATATTACTATCCGCATCTATCTTTCTAGAATAATATTCATAATCTACCACCAAGAAATTTAGATATCCACTGAGAGGTTGTTCTGAAATAATATCTTTACCCACTCTTTCTGGTACGATGATACTAAGTGGCCTTGTCAGACGGATAAGTCCCTGAGTTTCATTTATGGAATAATCGGTACCTTCTTGAAGCTCAACTCTTCCCAGAACTCTTCCTGTTGTCGGATCTTTTACTTGAACGCTAAGTTTAGCACTTCCTACAACTACATCTCTGTAACTCATATAGTAAAAGCTTCCTCCTGTTCCGAGAAGCTCATCATGGGCATATACCGAATCTGGATTAGCTCCAAACAAACTTAAGTGATGCTTAGATTCACCAAATTTATTGTTTTCAAGAGTATTAAACTCTGCTCTTCCTCCATATAAAGTACGGTTATACTCTCCATACTTTGTCCCTGTAAATCCCGTATTGTAGTTCCCCCATAGAGCCGTACTTTTATCCCAATCTACACGGAGATACATCTTCCCTTGAGTGTCCACATCACTATATAGTACTGAATCGTCTCCATAGTTAAACTCTATTGGATCATACTCAAGTTTTCTGTAATAGTAACTCGGATCTCTACGAGTGAAATCTTTAAACATATTTTCAAGTTCCTGCTCATAGGTATCTGCATGAGCAGTAATCCTATATTTATCTACTAAACCCCTATAATAAAATGCCAACCTTCCTGTTTTAAAGAAATTTTCTCGATATATGCTGTTAGGATTAAGTATATCTTGATTTCCTGAAATTCTATTTTGTCCCACTGTTATATCTGCCAACCCTATTAAGAAATCATATCTATTAGGAATACTCACTTCTATATTATGAATAATTTTTTTTCCATCTTGGTCGATAAGTTCCACAGGAATTATAGTCTCTCCAGCTCCAAGATAATTATCATAGCTGAAAGTCTCTTCTAAATCTATCTCTCTTTCCACTCCGTTAATAGCAACTTTCTTATAATTTCCAAGACCCGAACCTAATATTTTCACATTAGCCCCCATAAGAACTATATTTTTTATTCTTCTATTATCCTGGAAATTTGCCAATCTACTTTTAAAAGAATCCTGTTCTTTCATAATTTTAGCAACTTCAAACTCTTCCATCTTATCTCTATTAATATGAACGAATCGTGCTTCTGTCTCATCCATTCTGCCTTTTTCATCATAAGCTTTCATTATATACATAATGTCAGTAACAGGGTCAAGACTGTTTAGAAGACCTCTATCTATCTTGGTGGATATGGGATTATTTACATCTAAAATTTCATCACCTGATAAAATTTGAATAGGATTAAGCTTTCTTTTATCTCTTGCGTCATAAATCTCTATCTGCCATTTTTTTATAAAACCTGAATAGTTAGTAGCTGGATACAACTCCAGAAAAAGGTCTTCATCTTCCTCAATTTTCTCTGTTTCCCTTGCTATCAGATCTAATTTCAATTGGTAAGTTCCAACTTCTGCAATGGAATAAATTATCCCTGTTCCATCCTCAAGAGAAAATCTTCCCGGATAAACTATTACCTCATCTCTTATTTCTTCAAATAAAATTAAGTTTGAAGAATTTTCAACATAATCTTGGGAGTAAGTCTGAGAATCTAATGTGAATGCCAGCAGTACAGCTGTAACTCCCAGAATAATTTTTCTTTTTCTTGTCATAATTTTTCACCCCAACTAAAAATTCAGCAAAATTTTCCAATAATTTATGCCGTTAACCATTAATACTACAACATTTTTTTTTTTCCTTTTTCCAATAAAAAAAGTGCCCAGTATATAACCAAGCACTTCGATATAATATGTTTTATTTTTTTAACCCAAATCTTGCCACACACTCTATATGACTTGTTTGGGGAAAAAGATCCACAGGCTGTATTTTTTCAAGTACATACCCTTTCCTTTCCAATATTTCAGCGTCCCTGGCCAGTGTAGATGGATTGCAAGATATATACACTATCTCCTCTATGCCTGTATCAGCTATGTGGATAAGAGATTCCTCATCTACCCCTTTTCTAGGAGGATCTAAAAATATTGAATCTATCTTAATATTTTTCTTCAGAAGTTCCTGAAGCTTTACCTCTACTCCGCCATTTATAAACTGAATATTTTTTATTCTATTCTCTCTAGCAGTTTTTATTCCATCCTCTGTAGCAGACTTCACTATTTCTATAGCAAAAACCTCTTTGGCTTTTTTAGAGAGAATCATAGCTATGGTTCCAGTTCCCGAATAAGCATCAACAACATTTTTACTTTCTATACCAGTGGAAAAATCTAAGGCTAACTGATAAAGTTTTTTTGTCTGCTCAAGATTTATCTGAAAAAAGGATGTGGGAGATATATTGAATTCTATACCAAAAAGATTCTCTTTTAAAGTTAGTTCTCCATTCACATGAACATTCTCTCTTCCTAGTGCAAAATTTGTTCTCTCTCTATTCACTGAAATATATGTAGATTTTATTTCTCTTATTTCATTAGAGAGTTTTTTCAAAAGATCTACGAGGAGAGGATTATTCCCATCAGCATTAGCTATAAGTACCACCATAGCTTCACCTTTACTGTTTGTTCTTACCATTATATGCCGAAGAACCCCTTTGTGTGATACTTCGTCATAAACACTTATCTTTCTATCCAAATTGTTCAGCATCTCTTTTAGTCTGTCGATGATTCTATTTCCAAGTTTAGAATTCAGAAAATTCTCCTCTACTTGAAATATATCATGGGACTTTCTTTTAAAAAATCCAGTTATGACTTTTCCATTCTGAAAAGAGAAGGGTTCTATGATTTTATTTCTATAATGAAGTCTCGCATCATCATCAGCCCCAACAACTTCGGGAACTTCAACTTCACTCTTTCCTATTTTTCTGATTACATCTTCTACCATCTCACGCTTATATTTCAGCTGAGCTTCATAATTCAACATAGCGAAGTCACAACCATGAAAATCTTCAAAAGTTACTTTAGAAGAAATTATTCTTTCATTCCCAGGTTTTATTATCTTTTTTATAAGAGCTCTTCCATAACGTTTTTTAAGAGAAATCACTTCAACTTCAACCAAATCCCCAGGAACAGACATCGGAACAAAAAGAGCAAATCCATCCAAGTAACCTAGCCCCTCTCCTCCATAAACTAATTTATCTATAGTTATCTCTACTGTATCACCTTTATTAAGTTTCACTTCTCCTCCTACTGCCCCTGCTTATCAGGAGTATTTTTCTTTTCTACTTGAAAATAAATTATGTCTCTAGTTTGTTTAAAACCCTTCCCCAGCATCTCTTCTCTAATTTTTTCAAGATCTACTATTTCATCATACTCCAAGACAGTCTTCTCATACTCTTTCTGAACTTCTTGATTTATCTTTTTTTTACTCGTATACTCTCTTTCTTTCTTAGATATTGTATTGAGCAGAAGTATATTTGATGTCCAAAGGGCAATAATAACAAAACCCATTATACCATAACTGATATTCTTCATACCTACACCTTCTCTATTACCCTTAATTTTGAAGAATGAGCCCTCTTATTATATTTTAACTCATCTTGAGAAGGAATTATAGGTTTTCTAGTTATCTGCTTGGCTTTGGGCTTATTGTTACACATACAGATAGGAAGCCTTGGAGGACATATACATCCTGTACAAAATTCTTTAAACATTGTTTTTACCATTCTATCTTCTAACGAGTGAAATGTTATTATAGCCAATCTTCCTTCTGGTTTCAAACAATTTAGCCCTTTATTTATAGCAGTTTCAAGAACCTCTAACTCTCTATTCACCTCTATTCTTATAGCTTGAAAAGTCTTTTTTGCAGGATGCTTTTCTGCTCTTGCAGGGTAAGCTCTTTTTATAATTGCAACTAAATCTCCTGTTGTCTCTATAGGTTTTTGTGCTCTGCTGTCCACAATATAACGAGCTATCTTCCGTGCAAAACGATCCTCTCCATACTCGTATATTATTCTAGAAAGTTCTCCTTCTGAATATGTGTTTACAACTTCATATGCAGATATCTTTGCCGAGCTGTTCATTCTCATATCCAACCTTGTATCAAACCTGTAAGAAAAACCTCTTTCAGGGTCATCTAACTGGGTAGAACTTACCCCTATATCCATAAGAATTCCATCTACTTTATCATAACCCGCCATATATATCACTGTTTCCATACTTTCAAAATTACTTTTGAAAACTTTCCAGTTAGAGTAACCCCCCAACCTTTTTTTTGCATGTTCTATAGCCTGGTCGTCCTGATCTATAGAGATAAGAACACCTTTAGGAGACAATCTTTTCAGTATCCCCTCTGAGTGCCCTCCACCTCCTAGAGTACAGTCTACATATACTCCGTCGGGGTTCACGACCAAATTATCCAATGTCTCATAATATAGTACAGGTATGTGATATTCATCAAATATCTCTTCCATTTTCTCTCCTTTTTTAACTTTATTTATAAATATTAACAGGGAACTAAAAATTTAGTTCCCCTCCCATTTTTAAAAAAATAGATATACAAATATATAATTTACCAAACGCCTAAATAGATTTAGGACAAAATATGCCACTACAGGAGAAAGATCCATATAACTTCTCCCTATGGGAATAACTACTTTACATCTACTTAGAAAAGGTTCTGTAATTCTATATACCAAATCTGTGAAATCATTTCTTGAATATGGAGAAATCCACGAAAGTATAACTCTTATAAAGATTATCCATATATATATTTCCACAGCTCTGTTAAACAAATTTAATATCGCATACATACTTTATTCTCTCCGTAACTGATTTTTTATTTAATTCTGATTCAAAAAATAGTGTTTAGCTTTTACACTATAATCCCATCCAGACCATATAGTCAATATAACTGGTATAAGCATCAAGGATTCATATGCTGGATAACCTAGAAACTTCAACTCTGTTTCTCCGAAGAAAAGCATAACTATTATAACTATCATCTGAGTTGTTGTTTTGTATTTCCCTAAATTTCCCGCGGGGATAACTTCACCCTGGGCAGCAGCCAGAGTTCTGATTCCACTTATAAGGAATTCACGGGCTATTACCACTATTGACATCCACGAAGGAAGCCATCTCAGATATACAAATATCACCATGGCAGAAATAACAAGTATTTTATCTGCTAAGGGATCCATAAGTTTTCCAAAATCTGTTATAAGGTTATGTTTTCTTGCAATATACCCATCCAGCCAGTCTGTCAAAGCAGCAACTACAAAGAATCCGAAAGCTAAATATCTGTAAACATCATTATTACCGGCATTTTCCAGAAAAAAGATAAAAGGAATAGCCAGCAGTATTCTTGCAGTAGTAAGCTTATTTGGCAAATTCATCCGTTTGTCCTCCCTAATTTTTTTCCACAATTGGCCCTATCAAATCATAATCAAAGTTTTGTTCTATCACAACTTCAACTATCTCTCCCGCCTTTGCTGTGCCATCATTGGTAAGAACTTTACCGTCTATTTCTAGAGCTTGTCCCTGTGTTCTTCCCTCAAGCATATATTCACTTTCTGAAGAGATTCCATCTATCATAACTTTTATAGTTTTACCTATAAGATTCCTGTTCTTCTCTTCCGCTATCCTTGACTGGAGATTTGTAAGTTCTACCCATCTCTCCATTTTTATATCTTCATCTACCTGATTCTCCATTTCATGTGCTACAGTTCCCTCTTCACGTGAATATTTAAATACTCCGGCATAGTCAAATTTAAACTCAGTTATGAAGTCTTTAAGCTCTTGAAAATCTTCTTCAGTCTCTCCTGGAAATCCAACTATAACTGTAGTTCTTATTGTTGCATCTGGGATCTCTTTTCTGATTGTAGATAGCACTCCTCTAATCTGATCTCCCGACTTTGCTCTGCCCATACTTTTTAAAATGTTGGCAGAGATATGTTGAATAGGGACATCAAAATATTTACAGATTTTCGGCTCATTTTTCATAACCTCAATCATCTCTTCTGTCAAAGAATTAGGGAACATATAGTAACATCTAATCCAGTCTATTCCTTCTATTTTTACAAGTTCTCTTAAAAGATCAGGTAAAGCTTTTTTGTTATATCTGTCTAATCCATATTCCGTTGTTTCCTGAGCTAGAAGATTTATCTCCTTTACTCCTGCCGCAGCAAGATTTTTAACCTCTTCTACTATATCCTCAATAGATCTACTTCTAAGATTTCCACGTAGATATGGAATTATGCAATAGGTACATCTTCTATTGCATCCTTCTGCTATTTTCACATAAGCTGTATGAGGTTTTGTAGTAAGAATTCTTTCGGTAGCAGCTGACATAAGAAAATCGAAAGACTCTGTTCTTATAACTTTATTTCCAGCTAGGATTTCATCTACCACTTCTTCTATCTTATCTACCTCACCAGTTCCAATTACAGCATCTACTTCAGGCATTTCCTGAAGTATTTCTTCAGCATAACGCTGAGCCAGACAACCTGCCACTATTATCTTTTTTAGATTTCCTGTTTCCTTATATTGGGAAATTTCCAGAATATTCTGAATAGATTCTTCCTTAGCATCCCCTATAAATCCACATGTATTTATGAGCGCTATATCTGCTTCTTCTATATCATTTGTCAATTCCATTCCTTTTCTATTTACCAGCATCCCTATATAGTTTTCAGTATCTACAAGGTTTTTACTACAACCTAAGCTCACAATGGCTAATTTCATCTCTGCTCCTTTTATAACTTTATTAAATCTTTTTCTTACTTAAGCTGATTTTTCCTTTTTCTGTAGAGATAACTTTAACATCGAATACATCTCCAACCTTAAGTACATCTTCCACATTGGCAACTCTCTCATTGGAAATTTCAGAAACGTGAAGAAGTCCTTCTTTCCCTGGAAGTATTTCCATGAAAGCTCCAAAACTTTGAATTCCTACTACTTTTCCACTATATATTTCACCAACTTCTACATCTTTTACATAGTTATTAATTAGCTGAACAGTTTTCTCTAGAGTTTCAAGTCCTAGAGCAAATACCATAACTTTTCCTGTATCGTCGATATCTACAGTTGCTCCAGTTGCTTCTATAATTCCTTTGATATTTTTACCTCCTGGACCGATAAGAACAGCTATCTTATCTTTAGGAATAATCATTTGATGGATTCTAGGAACATTTTCCTTCATTTCATTAGGAGTTGGAATTGCATTGTTCATAACCTCAAGTATTTCCATTCTTGCAGTCAAGGCCTGACCTAAAGCCACCTTTAGAACCTCTTCATTAATTCCAGTTATTTTCATGTCCATCTGAAGTGCTGTGATACCTTTCTTCGTTCCAGCTACTTTGAAGTCCATATCTCCTAAATGATCTTCCAGCCCCATGATGTCTGTAAGAACCACATAATCGTCTCCCTCTTTTATAAGCCCCATTGCTATTCCAGCAACGTGCTCTCTGATAGGTACTCCTGCATGCATAAGCGCCAGTGATCCTCCACAAACCGAAGCTTGAGATGATGAACCATTAGATTCAGTTATTTCTGAAACTAATCTGATCGTATATGGGAAATCTTCTACAGTAGGTAGAACGTAACTTAGTGCTCTCTCTGCAAGACTTCCGTGACCAAGCTCTCTTCTTCCTGGTGCTCCCATTCTTCCAGTTTCTCCAACTGAATACGGAGGGAAGTTATAGTGTAAATAGAATTTTTTGAAATACTCTTTTTCTAAAGAATCCACTAGCTGCTCATCCTCTTTTGTTCCAAGAGTTGCCACAACTATCGCCTGTGTCTCTCCTCTTGTAAACATCGACGACCCATGAGGTATCGGAAGTATTCCAGTTTCAGCATAAAGTTCTCTAATCTCAGTTGTTGCTCTTCCATCAACTCTGTGCTTATGATAAAGTATAGCTTCTCTTACAAGTTTTTTCATAAGCTCATGATAATAGTGAGCAAACTCTCCACCTATTTCACTTGGAACTTCTTCCTCTTCTCCAGGGTAATTCTCAGCTTTGAATTCTGAGAATAAAGCTTCCT
This sequence comes from Fusobacteriaceae bacterium, assembly GCA_051646055.1. Classification (GTDB taxonomy): domain Bacteria; phylum Fusobacteriota; class Fusobacteriia; order Fusobacteriales; family Fusobacteriaceae; genus JAGNZR01. The sequence continues at coordinate 19,284 of JBOFCM010000025.1, read as the reverse complement.
CTAAACTGTCAACAGCTTCTTCTCTCTCATGTTTCCCAACAGTAAGAACAGCTGCCATAAGTTTTTCTTTTCCTCTAGCATCTATAAAATCTTTAACTATAGCTAACGGCTCAGGTGAAATAAACTCCATCTTCTCTTTTCCTGCCAGTTCTGCAAACTCTCTTTGAAATTGACATAATTTCTTTATATTTTCATGAGCAAACATCATAGCTTTTAGCATGATATCTTCAGAAAGTTCCTTAGCTCCCGCTTCAACCATGTTTATCGCATCTTCCGTTCCAGCTACCGTCAGATCCAGTTCACTCTCTTCCAATTGCTCAGGTGTAGGGTTAAGAATAAACTCTCCATCTTTATATCCCACTACAACTCCAGCTACCGGCCCCATAAATGGAAGATCAGATATCATAAGTGCTAGCGATGATAATGTTATCCCTATATGATTAGCTGTATTTTTTCCATCAAAAGAAAGAGCTGTATTTACTATCTGAACATCATTTTTGAAACCTTCTGGAAACATAGGTCTTATTGGTCTGTCAATAAGTCTTGCTGTAAGTATAGCATCAGTTCCCGGTCTACTTTCTCTCTTATTGAACCCTCCAGGAAACTTTCCTGCAGCATAAAATTTTTCTACATATTCTACCGTAAGTGGGAAAAAATCTATTCCAACCTTTGGATTTCTACTTCTATTTACTGTTGTAAGTAATGTTGTCTCCCCATATGTGGCCATTATAGAACCGTTTGACTGTCTTGCAATTTTACCTGTAGATACAGTAAGTTCTCTTCCACCTAAATCGATAGAAAGTTTTTTTTCGTTAAATAGCATAAACCCCTCCTGAATAATCATAATTTTTCAGAGTGCCAATAAAAATAATAAGGGATAAAAAAATATCATATATTTTTTTATCTCTTACTACTTTCTCAGCACCTCTTTATCTTTAGCATTATACCATGTTTTTCACTAAAAATCAAAATTAAATAGTTTTCATTATAATTTTTGCTATACAATGTTTTTTTTGATATAATATTAAAAAATAATCATAAAAAGGGAGATTATAACAATATGAATATGAAAAAAAATTTCTCTGCCACAGTTGAAATTCCAGGTTCAAAATCTATAAGTAACCGTGCCCTGATTTTGGGAGCTCTTTCAAATAAAAAAATAACTCTTAAAAACTTTCTCCTCAGCGACGATACAGTTTTTATGATAGAGGCTCTGAAAAAATTAGGCTACCAAATATTTTCATCAGAAAATAGAAAAGATCTAACACTGCTTCCAACAAAGCTTGAAACTTTTGAAAATATTGAAATTTACACTGGTAACGCTGGGACTGTCATGCGTTTCATAGCTTCTTTCTTCCTCACTAAAAAATCTAAAATAACCCTCAAAGGTAACCTCCGTATGAACCAGAGACCCATAAAAAATTTGGCTGACTCTCTTCAGGAATTGGGAGCTAAAATAAAATATTTAGGCGAACCAGGCTATCCACCTTTAACTATATTAAGTTCCGGGATCCCTAAAAACAAAGTTATTATTGACTGTGACAAAAGCAGTCAGTATCTTTCTTCTCTTCTGCTTTCTGCTCCATATTTTAAAGATGGGTTGGAAATAAAAATTAAAAACAGAATCGTTTCAAGGCCCTATGTAGATATGAGTATAAAGATGATAAGAGATTTTGGAGGAGAAATTTTTGAAACCTCAAAAAACAAAATTTTCAAAGTTGTTCCCGGAAATTACAATCTGGATCACTATCTGATAGAAGGAGACATGTCTTCTGCTTCATATTTTATAGCTCTAGCACTTATTACTGATTCTACCATCACTATAAAAAATTATTTTCGAGAAAGTATACAAGGTGACAAATTATTTTTAGATATTTTTCTCCAGCTAGGAGGAACTATTATAGAACAAGGAGATACATGGATTACAGTTAAAGGCACTCCAAACTATCCAGGAATAGATATCGACCTTAATAATGCCCCCGATATTGCTCAAACTCTAGCAGTAACTGCCCTTTTTGCAGATACTCCTACTACTGTCAGAAATGTAGAAAATATGAGAATAAAGGAAACTGATCGTATTACAGCTCTGAAAAATGAGATTGAAAAAATTGGAGGAAAATTTATTGAATATCAGGACGGATTCACTGTAATTCCTCAAAAAAAATATCACGGTGCCAAAATTGAAACTTATGACGATCATAGAATGGCTATGAGCTTTGCTTTAGCAGGAATGAGGATAGAGAACATTATTATTAAAGATCCTGGCTGCGTAAGCAAAACATTCCCTGATTTTTTTTCCATAATAGAGAAATTATAAGGAGGATTAATGCATTTCAAATATAAATTCTTAAAACTCCGGTTCTTTTTCATGTTTTTTATTCTGACAGTCTTAATAATGGGAGAGGGAAGTTTATCTTTTCCTGAAGATTTAGAAATAAAAAATATCCAGAACCAAATAAAGGAGTTACAGCTGAGAGTATATGAACTTCAATTAAAAAAGAAAGAAAAATTTTTAAATACTCTTTCAAAGAAAAAAGTAGGCGTTGTTTTAAGTGGCGGCGGAGCTAAAGGTTTTGCTCATATTGGTGTCCTGAGAGAGCTGGAAAAAAATGGAATTAAGATAGATTATATTGCAGGAACAAGTATGGGAGCTATTATTGCTACTCTTTATTCGGTAGGATATTCTCCAGATGAAATTGAAAAACTTGTCTACACTTTAGATATAGAAGGAATTATAAATGCTAAACAAGACCGAAATGAGCTTCCACTAGAACAGAAATTAGGAATTTCTTCTCAGTTGTTTTCGGTCAAATATGATAATAAACTCAACTTTTCTCTACCAAAAGGACTCAATAACAGCACTATTACCTATCTAAAACTTAAAAATCTCCTTTGGAGAGTTGAAGGTATTAAAGATTTTGACAAATTACCAATTCCTCTTAGAATAATTGCAACAGATCTGGATACAGGTAACGGTATAGCCTTCCGAGAAGGAGACTTGGCTCTAGCTCTCACTGCCAGTGTAGCTATCCCTACTCTCATGACCCCTGCTAGAATCGGAGAAAAGCAATATGTCGATGGTATGATTGCTAGAAATTTTCCAGTACAGGATATGGTTGATATGGGAGCGGATATAATAATAGGTAGTGATGTAGGGATAGAACTTTCAAAAAACAAAGAACATAATATTGTTTCAATTTTTAATCAATTACTAGCTTTCTACAGCGCTAACTCTACACCCGATCAGAAAAAAATGGCGACTTTTATTATCACACCTAATGTTTCTGATTTTTCTCCAGTGGATTTCACAGAAGTAGAAAAGCTTGTAACTGCCGGAGAAGTAGCAACAGATAAAATAATACCCGATATTCTCGCCATCACTCCCAAAAACTCAAATTTTACCGGCAGAGATTCAACAGTATTTTTTTCAGAAAAAAAAGAAAAAAAATTTTTTTTCAAAAAAATAATTTTTAAAAACCCTGAATTTCTTTCAGAAAATAACAGAGAGCTTCTTCTTGAATCTTTCTCAGAATTTAGGAACTCATACCTGACTAAAAGGGAACTCGAGGAAACATTCCGTAAATTGAATTCTCTGGATATAGTTGAAAATATCTATTATACTTTGAATTTTTCCACGGGTGAGATTCTTTTAGACATAGGAGTCAGTCCTTCTAACACCTTGATTATAGGAGGAAATTATCGTTCAGATTATGGTACGACTTTCTCACTCAGCACCAATATCTTAAAATCCGGAAAAAAAGGATCTCTTACCAATTTAGGAATTAAATTTGGAGACTATGTGGGGGTAGAACTCTCCAACCTTTATTACTATGGAATTACTAATAAAGTGGGGTTCTTTTCCTCAATAGCCTATGACGAATCTCCTCTTTTGCTCTATAATAAAAATGAGAAGAGAGCCAAATACATTGTAGAAAACTCCAATATAAAACTGGGTCTTTCTTCGCAATTGAAAAATAGAGCTTTTATAGCTTACGGTATCTCTGGAAATGCGACCAGAATGGACCTTGACACTGGAAGTGGACTCTTTGAAAAATTCCAGTATAAAAAACAGTTCGGAGATGCTTTCTTTAACATAAATTACGATACCCTTGATAATCATTATTTCCCACACAAAGGTTCCAAAGGAAACCTTTCCTATACATGGGGAGGAACTTTTTTAGATGATGCAGATGAAATCAATTACAATGCCTTACTTTATAATTTTGACCAACACTATCCTCTAAATGAAAAATCCACTGTTTTTTTCGGTCTAAATGGAGGCTTTATAGATGGAGAATCCATTCTACTGGACAGGTTCATAAAAGTAGGAGGAATTCGGGACAATATTAAACGTTCAGAGTTCTCTTTTGCCGGTTATCATTATCAGAGTAAACTTACGGAACATGCTCTTATCGGAAAATTAGGTTTTCAATATGAACTCAGACCTAAATTTTTCCTTCAAGGAGAATACAATATAGGGACTTTTAAAGAGAGTCATTTGGAAAGTGAAGAGGACAAAGATAGACTTTGGAAAAGTTTTGTACATGGTGCACAATTAGGTTTTTCTTATGATTCTCCCATTGGTCCTCTCTCGGTTTTTCTTTCTACTGCAAGTCAGTCAGCAAAGGATATGCTAATCCAGTTTAATATCGGATATTATTTAGATTAACAAAAAAAAGAGGCAAAGCATTGTCTCTTTTTTTATTTTTATTCCAAATTTAAGTCTTTTAAATAATCTTTTAAACCGTTTTCGAATCCTTTTGTTTCATTTTTTTATTGACTTATGTTTTTTTTGTGGTATTATTTCATTGAGGCGATTTAAACTAAAAAATATTTTAGGAGGATTAATATGAAAAAATTATCCATGTTTCTTATGGCGCTTACTGTAATCGGCGGAGTATCAACGATTTCTACTGAAGCTCATGCAAAAACAAAATTAGGATTCACAGTTTATAAGTATGATGACAACTTCATGGCTACCGTAAGACAAGCTATTGAAAGTTCAGCTAAGAAAGACAAAAATGTTGAACTTATGATGAACGACTCTCAAAATGATCAGTCAAAACAAAATGATCAGATTGATGTTATGATAGCAAAAGGTGTCGACGGACTTGCTATTAACCTTGTGGATCCTGCAGCTGCAGCTACTGTTATACAAAAAGCTAAATCTGAAAATATCCCTGTAGTTTTCTACAACAAGGAACCATCCAAAGCTGATTTAGATAGCTATGATAAAGCTTACTATGTTGGAACTGATTCGAAAGAGTCTGGAGTTATTCAGGGAGAGCTTATGGCTAAACACTGGAAAAATAATCCTTCATGGGATCTGAACAAAGACGGCAAAATTCAATATGTGCTTCTTAAGGGTGAACCTGGACATCCAGATGCCGAAGCTCGTACTATATATTCAGTAAAAACTCTTAACGACAAGGGAATTCCTACTCAGGAACTCCATATGGATACAGCTATGTGGGATACAGCTCAGGCTAAAGATAAGACAGAAGCTTGGCTTTCTGGACCTAATGGGGAAAAAATCGAAGTCGTTATAGCAAATAATGATGCTATGGCTATGGGAGCTATCGAAGCTCTAAAAGCTAATAATAAATCCAGCATACCTGTATTCGGTATCGATGCCCTTGCTGAAGCTCTTGCTCTTGTGGAAAGTGGAGCAATGGCTGGTACAGTTTTAAATGACGGACCTAACCAGGCTCAAGCTACTTTCGATTTGGCAAACAACCTAGCTAACGGTAAGGCTGCCGGAGAGGGAACGCAGTGGAATATCGTTGATAAAATAGTAAGAGTTCCATATGTTGGTGTAGATAAAGACAACCTAAAAGATTTCAAAAAATAAAATCTTAGAATAGAGAGGGAGTCACATCCCTCTTTTTCTTTGAAAATATTTTTTAACACGTTTAAATGATTTCTATCAATTTTTATATAGGAGTAGTGTATGGATAATAAAAATTTTGAGTTTCTTCTAGAGATGAAAGAAGTTTCTAAAGAATTTCCGGGAGTTAAAGCTCTGGACAAAGTCAACCTCAGTGTGAGACCTCACTCTGTCCATGCCCTTATGGGAGAAAATGGAGCGGGAAAATCAACTCTTATGAAATGTCTTTTCGGAATATATTCTAAAGACGAAGGAGATATTCTATTCATGGGAAAGCATGTTAACTTCAGCTCTTCTAAAGATGCTCTGGATAACGGAGTCTCCATGGTACATCAAGAGTTAAATCTTGTTACCCAGAGAACTGTCATGGACAATATGTGGTTAGGAAGATACCCAAAAAAAGGAATGTTTGTAGATCAAAAAAAAATGTACGAGCATACTTTACAGATCTTTAGAGAGCTCGATATGGACATAGATCCCCGTGCCAAAGTAGCCACTCTTTCAGTTTCACAGATGCAGATGATTGAAATAGCTAAGGCTTTTTCCTATAATGCAAAAATAATAGTTATGGATGAACCCACATCCTCCCTTACTGAGAAGGAAGTAGGACATCTTTTTAAAATAATTAACAAACTTAAAGAAAGGGGATGTGGAATCGTTTATATCTCCCATAAAATGGAGGAAATTTCTCAGATTTGTGATGAAATAACTATTTTGAGAGATGGGGAATGGGTAAAAACTTGCTCATTAGAAGGTATTACTACGGATGAAATAATTGCCATGATGGTAGGAAGAGAACTAACTCAGAGATTCCCTCATAAAACCAATATCCCTGGAGAAATTATTCTTCATGTTAAACATCTTACCGCTACAAACCAACCCTCTATCAGTGACATATCTTTTCAACTTAGAAAAGGAGAAATTTTAGGGGTGGCAGGACTTATGGGATCTAAGCGTACAGATATCGTAGAAACTATTTTCGGGCTCAGAGAGAAGTCCTCGGGAGAAATTTTTCTTCATAACAAACCTGTAAATAACAGCGACTCAATAGAGGCAATAAAAAATGGATTTGCACTGATTACAGAGGAGAGAAGAGCAACAGGAATTTTCTCTAATCTGGATATAACTTTTAATTCTCTTATTTCCAATATGAAGAGTTATGAAAGTAGCCACAAACTTCTTCAAAACGGAAAAATGAAAGAGGATACTCAATGGGTTATCGATTCCATGAGGGTGAAAACCCCTAGTCATAAGACACCTATCGGATCTCTTTCTGGTGGAAATCAACAGAAAGTTATAATCGGAAGATGGCTTCTTACACAGCCCGAAATTCTTATGATGGATGAACCTACAAGAGGTATAGATGTAGGAGCAAAATTTGAAATTTATCAGTTGATGCTAGATCTTGCAAATAAGGAGAAAGGAGTTATAATGATCTCTTCTGAGATGCCTGAGCTTTTGGGAATAACTGACAGAATTTTAGTTATGAGTAACGGAAAACTTGCAGGAATAGTTAATACAAAAGAGACAAATCAGGAAGAGATATTGAGACTTTCTTCCATGTATTTATAATTATAAAAAGATATTCTTAGAATAGGAGTGATTATTTTGGAAAATGCAAAAAAAAATGTTAAAGAATGGATACAATCAGGAGGACTCTATATAGTTCTAGCCCTTCTGCTTATCATTATCATCGCCAAGGAACCATCTTTCCTCAGCATTAGAAACTTCAGAAATATACTTACTCAGTCTTCTGTGAGGCTGATAATGGCACTGGGAGTTGCAGGTCTTATCGTAACCCAGGGTACCGACCTTTCTGCCGGAAGACAGGTTGGTCTTGTGGCCGTTATCTCTGCCACTTTGCTACAGCATATAAATAATGTAAATAAAGTATTCCCTAATTTAGGAGAAGTCCCTATCATTGTAGTTATTCTTATTGGGGCTCTCATCGGAGCTCTTATGGGTCTTTTCAACGCCCTCCTTGTAGCACAGTTTAAAGTTACACCTTTTATCGCCACTTTAGGTACTATGATTATCGTTTACGGAATCAACTCCCTATATTTCGACAGTGTCGGAGCTTCTCCAATTGCAGGTTTCGATCCAAGGTATACTAACTTTGCCCAGGGTTTTTTTGACATCGGAGGATTCCGTCTTCCATTCCTTATTCTGTATGCTCTAACTGCTGTTTTCATCGTCTGGGTTATTTGGAATAAGACCACCTTCGGTAAAAACATATTTGCCATTGGTGGAAATCCAGAAGCCGCAAAAGTTTCAGGAGTGAATGTAAAAAAGAATCTTTTTGCTGTCTATGGACTTTCTGGAGTATTCTATTCTTTTGCAGGCTTTTTAGAAGCAGGGAGAATAGGAAGTGCCACAAATAACCTTGGTAATATGTATGAACTGGATGCAATAGCAGCCTGTGTAGTGGGGGGTGTTTCTTTTAGCGGAGGAGTCGGTACCGTTCCTGGCGTTGTTACCGGAGTAATTATATTCACTATAATAAATTATGGTCTCACATATATTGGTGTAAATCCGTACTGGCAGTATATAATTAAAGGACTTATCATTATTATGGCCGTCGCTCTAGATACTATGAAATATACAAAAAAGAAATAGTTAACTTGACTTTCGGTTTTTTCGAGGTAAACTAGTATTAGATTCATCTATTCGACTTAATTTTAATATTGGAGGTAATATCGTGAAAAGAACTGGTATAATAACATTTCAAGGAAATCCTCTCACTCTTTTAGGAGATGAGATTAAAGTAGGGGACGTAGCGCCTGATTTTATAGCTACAAAAAACGATCTTTCTTCTTTTCAGCTCTCTGAACTCAAAGGAAAAGTAATCTTAATTTCTTCTATGCCATCTGTGGATACGGGTATCTGTGAACTTCAAACCATCAGATTTAATCAGGAAGCAAAAAAGTATCCCGAGCTGCATATTCTTACTATTTCCATGGATCTTCCTTTTGCTCTAAGTAGGTTCTGCGCCAATAAAGATGTTGTCAATGCTACAACTCTTTCGGACTATAAAAATAGAGAATTTGCTCATAAATATGGTTTCTTCATAGAAGAGCTCGCTTTAGATGCTAGAGGCATTGTGGTTATTGACAAAAATGGAATTGTAAAACATGTTGAATATACAAAAGAAGTCACAACTGAACCTGACTACGATAAGGCCCTTGCTATTGCAATTGAACTTATTTGATACAATTTTTTAAAGGAGATTTAGAGTCTCCTTTTTTTATTTTTTCAAACTTTTTTGTTCTTTTTTTAAACTTTTTATTTTTTTATGTTGATTTTTATCGTAAAATAGTATATAAATTAAATACAATACATTTTAGGGGAGGATTTTTATGAAAAAAATATTAATGTTTTTAGGAGCTTTAGCTATAACTACTTCATCTCTAGCTTACAAAGTTAAACCTGAAAGTCTGGATACTGGAAAATATCAGATTCCAACTTACGAAGCTCAGATCAAAGAATTAAATATCAATTTCGATTCTTTGGGAAAAGTTTTTGATTCACCATCTATGGGACTTTATAACTTTGCAGAACTTGTTAAAGAGGAGAAAATAATCGGTTATGTTGGACTTACCCACGTAAAAGCATACAACAAACACGAAGTTCTTTTAGTAGCTCTTGACCCTGCGGGAAAAATTATCGATATAAATTTGCCAGAAGCCAATGCTAAACATCCAGAACTGAAGGAGAGAAAATATAGAGATACTTTTACTGGAAAAACTTTTACTGATTCTCCTATGGACATTTTAGCTGGTTCAACATTCCATGCTTACTCTATAAATGGAGAAGTTAGAAATATTCTCAGAGCTTTCCAACTGAATAAAGAGCAGATAGAAGGAAAAAAATAACAGATACAAAAAAACTCCCTTAATCGTCCAGGGAGTTTTTTTATTTTTATACCTTTTTATATTTTTTTCTGAATTTTTTCCCACCTTTAATCTTTAGTATTAATTGAGCAAAATCCATCCTTGTTATAGATATCCCTATCATTATAAGTATCAATCCCACAAGTTTATACCCGTTAAATTCCTCTTTAAGAATAAGAAAACCTATCACAGCAGTTGTAGGAACCTCTAACATACCTATTATACTCGCTTTAGAAGGAGCTATAAAAGTAAGCGATTTCAAAAAAGAAAGATAGGGAATAAGTGAAGGTATTATTCCAAAGGATATTATCAAAAGAATAATCTTGATATCCATATAACTTAAAAATATTTTTTTTAAATCCACAAAAAACGAAAGAAAAATCGCCGCAATTAGAAATCCGTATACTGTTATAGACAGAGGATTTAGCCTTTCCTCAGCTTTTTTTCCCAGAATAGGATAAAGACCATAACATACTCCTGCAGCTATTCCTATACCAACTCCCAAACCATCCAACTTAAGTCCCACTATTTTCCCTTGAGTTACCATAAGGATAGAACCTAACATACATATTGCTAGAGCTAACTGCTTCTCCAAAGTAAGTTTTTCTTTTAAAAAAATCGCAGAAAGGAGCACTGTAAATATAGGTCCTGAACATACCAACATATTTGCAGTAACAGTCCCCACCCTCAATATTGAAGTATAATAAAAAAGATTCATTAGAGCCTGAGGTATTATTCCGATGGCCAAAATATATTTCATATTTGAAGGATGAACTTTTAAGGCTTTCCTTCTTTTTTTATCAGAGAGCATATATACAAAACCTGCCAGGAATCCAAAAAGCATTCTTGTAAAGGCAATCTCATTCCCAGAATATCCATATTTATTTAAATTTACCCCATAAAATCCCAACAGTCCCCAAAGAAGACCTGCCAAACCTGCATATAGATACCCTTTAAATTCCATCTCTCTCTCCTATTTTATATTCTTTTCCAAACTATATTATACCCTTTCTAATAAAAAAAAGCACTTAAATTTAATGAATAGTTTTAAGTGCTTTTATATGTTCTATATATTCTTTTATTGATTATTTTTCTTAAGATATGAATTCTGGACCTGTTCTATCACATTCATCATTTTTTTCTGTACATGATCATATCCTACATCTTTGACGTGGGGAAGAATACAATTTGAACAGTCTTTTATACCATGAGGCGTATATTTGAAATTACCTCCACATCTATCTTCCATCATATATAAGGGGCAATAACAGAAAAGACAGTTAAACTCCTCAGGCTTTGCTGTTTCGTGGCATGGAAAAAATTCACACTTACTATTATTAAAAAATTTGTAGTTATTCATCTCTCTCCTCCTATTTTTTATCTTTTACTCTGTAACTTCTCTAGCATTACTGATTTCTTCTCCTATAGCAGCTTTTAAAGCTACAATAGCAACCTCTACCTGAGTATCATCTGGTTCCTGCGTAGTAATCTTCTGCAATGAAAGTCCTGGTGCAGCAAGAATTTTCACTATAGGATTATCCAGATGTCTACTGGAATATCTCTGAACTTCATAAGAAATTCCGGCTATAAGGGGCATAAATAATATTCTTAACCCTACCCTCATAAGAATTTTTTCCAAGAGAGTTCCTGGCACAGGAAGGATGAAATCCAGCCCTGCAAAAAATAGGATTGAAGTGAGCATAACAATAAGAAGAAAGCTCGTCCCACATCTAGGATGAAGAGTAGTATACTTTTGACTGTTTTCCACAGTGAGCTCTCCTCCATCCTCATAATTATAGATAGCTTTATGCTCAGCTCCGTGATACTGAAAAACTCTCTTTATATCCTTAGAAAAAGATATCAGCCATATATAAAGCAAGAAAAATACAAGTCTTAGCCCACCTTCCATAAGATTTGAATAAACCCTGTTATTACTAAAAATCAAATTACTCAAAAGTGAAGGCAAAACAACAAAAAGAAGTATTCCTAATCCTATAGAAAATATTGCTGTAAGAACAGCTTCCTTATCATTAAGCTGCTCTTCTTGATTTTCCTCTGAATGGTTGGCTGAAAATGTTAGTTCCTTCACTCCTAGCACAAGAGAATCAAAAAGCATCACTCCTCCACGAATCATAGGCACTTTCAACAATTTATTTTTATTTTGGGAAATCTCAGTTTTCTTATATACAATTTCTCCAGTTTTTTTTCTCACAGCTGTTGCTAGACACTGGGGCCCTCTCATCATTACCCCTTCTATTACAGCTTGTCCTCCCACATTTATTCTTGACATAGCATCTCCCTAAATTCATTATAAAAATGAGGGGTATTATCCCCTCATGAAATTATTACTTTTTAATTCTCTCTACGTACTCGTTTGTTCTTGTATCAATTTTAATCCACTCGTTTTGCTCAACGAATATAGGAACCTGAATTTCATATCCAGTATTGATTTGAGCTGGCTTCAGAACTTTTCCTGAAGTATCTCCTCTTAGTCCTGGCTCAGTATAAGTAACCTCTCTCTCTACAAAAGTAGGAAGCTCAACAGCAACTGGTGTAGACTCGTAATACACTACATCTAACTCCATTCCTTCCTCTAGATAGTTAAGAGCATCTCCAAGATCTTCCTCTTTAAGTTCAATCTGGTTCCACTCTGGATCTGTGAATACATAAAAGTCTCCATCGTTGTAAGAGTAAGTAGCTTTTACCTTCTCTAATCTGATATCATCCATCTTCTCATCTGCCTTGTAAACAGCATCCGAGATATTTCCGTTTATTAGGTTTTTCATTTTGAATTTTACAACAGCAGCGTTTCTTCCTGACTTATTGTATTCAGCTTTAAGAACCACAAATGGATCGTTTCCAATCTTAATTGTGCTTCCAGCTCTTAGTTCTTGAGCTATTTTCATAATAGTTCCTCCTGTTTTTTAATATAAAGTTAACGATATTATTATATCATCTTTTCATTAATAAATCTATCCAGTTTCTCAACTAAATCGTGATTTTTTACAATATAATCTGAATATTGTTCCATCATCTTTTTGAGTTGTCCCAAATTCCGAAAAAAATCTTCATAATTTTCTGAAGTTATTTCTAAATTATTTCCAGTTCTCTCATTATATTCGCACATAATTTTTTTATATTTTTTCAAAACTTCCTCATACTCTCCCTGGGAATATTTTTCAAAATATTCATCTAATGCCATAAGAAAACCCCTGAGCTTTTCCATATGGACTCCCTCTTCCTGAAAATATATATGCCATAAAAAAGGTACCCCTGAAAGCACAGCTCTCACAAAGGAATCTTCTCCTCTCACAAAATTAAAATCCGTAAGCAGCATCAACTCATCATATTGTTCCTGGGGAATAAAAGGATAATATTCCATATACACCTTTCCATAACGAATAACACCGCCTTTTTCCTCTAACCCACTCTTCTCTTTGGATTTTTCCAGAATCTCTCTGATGCTGGAATGGGTTCTTTCTCCCATGAGAAGAAGTATTGTTTCCTCTTTCTGTGAATTCAAGGTTTCAAAAAGTTTCGAAAAATTTTTTTCATAGGAAAATATAGTTCCTATTCTTTTCCCTTTTCTAAATTCTCTAGGAAAATTTTTTAAATATTTATCAAGCCTCGATTGTTTTTCCTCTAGAGATATTTTTTTTACCTCTTCTATTTTTTCCCTCTGAAAAAGTACACCTCCGCTTTCTGGTAAAAGCCCCGGTATATAGAAAAATTTTCTTAGAGTCTTAGCCCCTATCAGGGATTCTACCCTATGAAAATCTAAGGTCCATTTTTCAGAAGAGAGATATTCTAAATTGATAAGGAGTCTTGATTTTTCCTTGGCTTTCCTATAGTACTTCTCATGAATTTCACAGCCAAAAGCTTCTATTATAATCTCTCTAGGAACTATATTTTTCCAATTTTTCTCCAGGTAGCTGTAGGTTGAAAATTCTATTCCATCTATTTCTTGAATCTCTCTCTCTGAATCTACAAGAGGATTTAGGAGAGCCAGTTCTTTTAAAGAATCTATAAAAATTCTTATCCTATATTTTTTTTTCAGCTGATTTGCTAACCTATAGACAACTCCTACATCCCCAAAATTATCTATGACCTGACAGAAAATATCCATCCCTCTCATAACTCTTCCTTCCAGCTTTTCCCTGTTCTTTTCTCATACTGTACTTTAGCCCATTTTACCCAATCAGGTCTGGCTATCATTCCCCGCCCCACAGCAACAAAATCTAGGAGATTATTTTCCACAAGCCAGCTGGCATCTTTCTCCTCTTTGATTTTTCTCACTCCAATTACAGGAATATTCACATGTTTTTTTATTACAACTCCCATATAAATAACCCAATCCAGTGGAAAATCTTTAGGGACATCTATTTTTACTTCCTGCTTTAATTTTGGATCTGGTACTCCGTTGGAAACATGCAGGATATCTACTCCCAATTTTTCCAAAGTTCGAGCAATTTCGATTCCATCTTCTATATAGGGTTCATTTCCTCCCATACGGTAGCAGAGTATGAAATTTTCATCGAAGAGTTCTTTTGTTCCCTCAATAATTTCACGAGACATGGGAACTCTATTTTCAGGAGTTATTGCATATTTATCATCTCTTCTATTCCACACTCTGGAATTAAGCTGAGAAAGAAGATAGGTATGAGCTCCGTGTATCTCTATCCCATCAAAACCTGCTTCTTTAGCCCTTTTAAAAGCCCTAAGAAACATATCCAGTATCTCATCTAACTTTTCTGTCGAAACTTCAGAAATTTTATCTCCGAAACCTGCATGATGAATCTGGATTATAGTGGGGGTATTAGATCTATGGCATGTGTCAGCTATATCTTTCAAACCAGGGATAAAACTGTCATCCCATATACCTATCTGATTGTTTCTCAGTTTGCCCTTGGGATCTACACAGGATGCCTCTACTATTATCATTCCAGCCTCTCCCTCAGCTACATCCCGATACCACTCTATAAGGTCTGGTGTTACATAACCATCTGTTCCTACCTTGGAAAATCTCACAAGAGGCGGTAAAACTATTCTATTTTTTATATATAAATTTTTTAATCTGTATCCTTGAAAAATATTCATGACACTCCTTATACCAGTTTAGAAATATTTCTGGTTATCAATTCTATAAATTTTTCTCTATCCACCCAATTTAAAATTAAAGTATTATTTTCCCGTTTCAGTTTTCCAGTTCTATCTACAACTGTCTCACCCAAGGTGTACTCTCCTTTTGTTTCTACAGTAACATATACCTCTTCCCCCTTGAAAAGCTCAGGATGTGTCACATAGGCAAGAGCACATGGATCATGAAGAGGAACTCCGGTTTTCCCTGAGTCTTTATGGAATCCAAAGGCATGCTCTATGACTTCTGCGGCAATCTCGCCCCCGTGGTTTCCAAGTTTTCTCAATCCATCAATATCCTTTCCATATGCAAGTGCTTTAAGAGTCACATCTAATCCCGACATAACAATAGGAACTCCGCTTTCAAAAACTATTTTTGCAGCTTCAGGATCTACATAGATATTGAACTCTGCCGCCGGAGTTATATTTCCTCCTATGGAAGAACCTCCCATTATACTAAAATATTCTATTTTCTCCTTCAGCTCAGGATGACTTAAAAGAAATGCCCCTATATTTGTCATGGGACCAGTTATCACTATCACGATTTTTTCATCACTCTCTCTAAGAGTTTTAGCTATAAACTCCACTACTGAAAGATTATGAAATTTTTTATCTGTCCTAGGAAGAGTCACTCCCCCTATTCCACTTTCTCCATGCACTTCTGGAGCAGTCACAATCTCCCTCATCAGAGGTTTATCCAAGCCCTTAACTACAGGAATATCAGCTGAAAAAAGTGCTGTAAGCCTCAGAGCATTTTGTGATGTATTTTCTATAGATACATTTCCTGCAGATACTGTTATTCCTTTAATATTCAATTTTTCTTCTCTATATCCCATAAGAAGTGCTACTGCATCATCACATCCTGGATCACAATCTATTATCACCGGTATTTTTTTCATTATAATCCCCCATTTTTAACTTTTTATATCAACAACTATTATCTCACATTTTCTTTTTTTTTTCTAATATAATTTTTCTTTCGAAGAATTATAAAAAAATTCTTTACTTAACAGGTAAAGTTTAATATAATATAGGGGTAGTTTTTATTTGAATATAACATTAAATTTTCATAGAGGAGATATAAATATGGAACTTAAAGTAATGGAAGTAGCCTACTATGGCGATGATATTATTAAACTAGTATTGGAATCTGAAGAATTGAAAGGTATAGATATAGATGGTAAGGTAGCTATTCTCTCAGTGGATGGAACACATAAGAGACCTTACTCTATCGGACTTAGAATCTCTGCATATAAAATTCTTTTTTTCATAAAAAAAGTCGGAGTAACTTCGGGACAGCTTTATGACCTTGAGGTTGGTGATTCTGTACAGTGTCAGCTTATTTATAGCTCTACTTTTGGAAAAAACCTTATGGCTCCAGAAGCAAAAATTTGCTGTATAGGTGGTGGTGTCGGAGTTTCTCCTCTCATCAATCTTCTTAAAGCTAATAAAAATCCAGATTCTCTTTTACTCTCATCTTTCAGAAAAGAGGAGGAAGCGATTATAGAATCTCAATATACTTATGATATACAGGCTCCCTTCCAGACATTTGTAACTAGAGAACAGAGCGAAAAATATTTCAGTGGAAGAATCGAAGCTCAGCATCTAGATTTCTCAGATAAAAATTTTGATGCTTTTTATATCTGCGGAACAAAAGAATTCTGTAGTTCAATTGTAGAAAATTTAAAAGCTCAAGAGATTCCT
The DNA here is from genome assembly GCA_051646055.1 of Fusobacteriaceae bacterium. Lineage (GTDB taxonomy): Bacteria > Fusobacteriota > Fusobacteriia > Fusobacteriales > Fusobacteriaceae > JAGNZR01. The sequence goes on along the minus strand of JBOFCM010000025.1, from coordinate 2,667 downwards.
CAAAACAAAATATTTGTTGAGAGTTGGTAATAATATCTATTTTTATAAAAAAAGGAAGCGATTAACCCGCTTCCTCTTTTTATAACTATTTTTTTATAGATTTCTCTGCCTCTCTGATAAAGCCTCTGTGCTCCCCTAATTTTTTCATGGCCTCTTCTGCACTTAAGCCTGAAAGAATCATGAATATAGCACTTTTACAGTTGTTACTACATTTCTCAAGAGCTGATGTCGCTTCCTCTTTAGAAACTCCTGTAGCTTCCATAACTATTTTCTTCTGTCTCTCAACTAATTTTTCATTTGTAGCCTGAACATCTACCATAAGATTTCCGTATACCTTCCCTATTTTTATCATAGAAAGAGTTGTCAACATGTTCAGAACCAATTTCTGTGTTGTTCCTGCCTTAAGTCTCGTAGAACCTGTTACAACTTCTGGACCTGGCACAGGGGATATTGCTATGTGAGCATTTTCAGCTATTGGCGATTCTGGATTGCAGCTAAGTCCTACAACTGTTGCCCCTAAAGATTTTGCATAGTCCATAGCTCCCAGTACATATGGAGTTCTTCCACTAGCTGCTATTCCCACCAATACATCTTTACTGCTAAACCTTAGAGATTTCAAATCTTCTATTCCCAATTCTCTGCTGTCCTCGGCACCTTCCACAGCATTTCTTATAGCATATTCTCCACCTGCTATAAGACCTACAACCATATTAGGATCTGTTCCATATGTTGGAGGGCATTCGCTGGCATCTAATATCCCCAACCTTCCACTTGTTCCAGCACCAATATATATAAGTCTTCCTCCATCCAAAAAAGCCTTAGCTATTGTATCTATCGCCTGAACTATGGTAGGTAGCTCCTTCTCTATCGCCTGAGCTACCTTTTTGTCCTCGTCATTCATAATTTTAGCCATTTCCATAGTAGAAAGTGTATCTATATTCATACTATTTTCATTTCTTGTCTCAGTAACAAGTGATTTCAAATCAATACTCATCTCTCTCCTCCAAAATTTAAATTTTTTCTCACTTGAAGTATAACACTTTAAAACAAATAATACAAGAATTTTTGAATTATTATTTCACGTTTTAAAATCTTAAAGAATTAAAAAAGAGGCTGATTTTCTCAGCCTCCATATTACATAATTATTCCACCGCTTATATTTAAAGTTTCTCCCGTCATAAATGACGATTCATCACTTGCTAGAAATAATACAGCATTGGCTATATCTTCTGGCTTTCCAAGTCTTCCAAGAGTTGTAGATTGAAGCATAGCTTCTATAGTCTTTTCCGGAAGAGTAGCAGTCATATCAGTCTCTATAAATCCAGGAGCTATGCAGTTAGCTCTTATATTAGCACCTTTTCTAGCCAATTCCTTTGCCCAAGTCTTAGTCATTCCTATAACTCCAGCTTTGGCTGCAGAGTAGTTTGTTTGACCTAAGTTCCCAAAAAGTCCCACTACAGAAGTAATATTTATTATAGATCCGTATTTATTTTTAGTCATAAGAGGGGCTATTGCCTGAGTGAGATTAAAAACTCCCTTGAGATTTACATTTATAACGTCATCCCATTGCTCTTCACTCATTCTGGCCAAAAGTGAATCCTTAGTTATTCCTGCATTATTCACAAGAATATCCACTCTTCCGAACTCTGCCTTGAGAGATTTTACTGCTTCTGCCACTGCACTTCTATCAGTAACATTAAGTATTATATGTCTTACATTGTTTTGTTCAAAAACAGCTGGACCTTGACCACACGATATTACCATCTCTGCGCCCTCTGATGCTAGTTTATCCACAATAGCTCTTCCAATTCCTCTTGAACCACCTGTTACAAGAGCTATCTTTCCTTTTATTCTATCCATACTTTCCTCCTATTATCTCAGTTTGTAAAGAATCCCGACAAATAAAATTATACCTGTTTTCTTAAAAAAAATCAATTGTATTTTTCTGTGATGTAAATCCGAAAAAAATATGGTATACTATATATGAATTTTAAAATTATCTTATTTTTGAAAAGCAGGTGTACTCTTATGAAATTTAAATTTTTTTTAGTTTTTATATCTTTTATATTTTTTAATTTTACAGCTCTAGGTACCTCGTTAAATTCCAGTATTCAGGAATATACAAACTACTATGAGAGTGGAAAGCTTGAGTCCAAAGGCACTCTTTTAGACGGAAAAAAAATAGGTGTCTGGAATTTTTATCATGAAAATGGAAATATTGCAGAAGAACACTCATACATAAACGGCGACTCCTACCTGGGATTAAAAATTTTTAATGAATCAGGAACAATTGTCTCTTCTGGAATAATTATCAATGGAAAGCAAGAGGGTGAATGGAGATATTTTGATGAAAAAGGGATTCTTCTCATTAAAATGAATTTTAAAAACGGAGTTCGGAACGGTATTTTTGTAGCATATGCTGAAAATGGGGCTCCCATTGTCGCTGGTATTTTTGAAAATAACGAGATTGTCCAGATTGATTCTATAAAATAATTGGTAATTTAAGAGGTTTTCACCTCTTTTTTTATTTATTTTCAATCATATACAAATACAAAAAAAAGAGAAGCATCAGCTCCTCTTTTCATATAACTTGGCAAATTCCTATTCTCCCGGGCAGCTTCCCACCAAGTACCTTCAGCGTTTACGGGCTTAACTTCTGGGTTCGAA
>JBOFCM010000024.1:0-1056 GCA_051646055.1 Fusobacteriaceae bacterium | reverse complement strand
ATATAATCTGTTTTTTATTAGCTCTATTTTTTATCAATGATTTTAAAAGATTTTCAGTTTGAGCCAGATCTCCCTCCTGAATATTTTTTATATCTGGTAGCTCTCCTGTCTCAAAGAGTGTTATGGCTCCCTGGACAACCTCTGGAAGTGGCTCGAAATTTGATTTTATCCATTTTTTTATCTCAGATCCAGGCATGGGATTACTCTCTAGTCTCTTTAAAAAATCTGAAAAATCATCTTTTGTCAAAATTTTTAGTCCATGAACATCTGGATATGGATGGGTTCCCTTTGTCAAAACCAGATAGGACTCCACTTCATAACCATTCTCCCAGGTTTCTTTATGATATTTCAAAATATCTTCCCTATAACGAATAGCCTGAAGAATATCCTCTTTTTTAGGAATATTTTTCATTTTAAACTCTAAAATCAGAATTTTTTTATCTAAAAAAAGTATCACGTCTGGCCTTCTGCTGTCCATTCTAGGTAGAATATATTCCATACAGATATAGATATCACTATATTTTTCTGGAAGATTGTAAGACAAAAAATCCAGACAGTCCCTCCAGGCTAAAATCTGGCTCTCTTCCACAGAAATTTCTGATACTTTGAGATTTTCTATCATTTTTTTTATTATACCCTCTTTATCGGCTCTTATTTCAGCTATGAGCCCCATCCAACCAAAACTTTTCAAAATATCCCTCCCAGTTAAATTATTATTTTTTACTCCATTCCATAGTAATCTGCCAGCTCTTTGTACTCAATATCTATCCCTAAATTTTCAAACTCTCTGGATTTTTGAAAAAAAGTGATTCCACTATCTCTTTCTTTCCTTCCCAATTTTCCAAATTATACTACACCCCCAAATCCAAGTAAACAAAAAGGCGGGAATTTCTCCCACCATAATTATCTTTAGATATTTTTTAGTTTATTTACAAAGTTTTTGGAATTTTTATTTGAGAGTATTTTTCTCCACGTTCTATTTTTACCATTGTCAATTTAATGGTATCTCCCAATTTTTCTCCCTCAATTCCCAGGGGTATCAGTTCATCTCCGATT
>JBOFCM010000023.1:0-4518 GCA_051646055.1 Fusobacteriaceae bacterium | reverse complement strand
ATCCTCAAGGTATTTTTGTCATAGAATATTTAAAGTAGGCCACAGGCGGAAGGGGGAGAGATCCCTCTTCTTTTTATTTAGGAGGTGTATATGTTAGAAAAAGGAAAAATAGTAAGCTCAGCCCTTTTGTTCCTGGGAGAAGTGAGAGAATATAATAACAATAACTATGAGATTCATAAAGTAGCATTAGAACTAATGGAAGAAGTAATGCTTGAATTTTCTACATCAAGATATTTAAGAAGTAATCTGGACTATAGGAAACTAACTAAGAAAACAACTAATTTAGATCCAGAGGGAAGGTTTGTATATAATATTCCAGTGGACTGTTTAACACTTGTTAGAGCTGTAAACAATGAGCCTTTTGAGGAAATGGGAGAAACAATCCACTCTTATTCTGATACTCTTACCCTGGTTATAAACAGAAAAATTCCTTTCGAAGAGGTGAAGTTGACATATTTCACATTTTTAAAACTTATGCTATGCAAAAAAATTGCTGAAGTATATCCGCAATTCCAAGATAAATTACAATATATAAATCAAAATATAGCAGCAGAAGAGCTGAAACTATCCATAGCAGAAGCACCAAAACATCTAAGTTATATAGACAAACAGGCATTTGGAAGGGGGTATTAATGCAATCTTTCTTATATCAGAGATTTTTAACAGGAGAAGTAGGGGATAGACTTTCTGGCCTGGCCAATAGTGAAGCATACCAGATGGCAGTTAGAACATCCAGAAACTTCCATATAACACCTATAGGATCATTGAGAATGTGTAACAAGTATATAGCACAGAATTTAACAGTTGACGAGAATATATTATTCATAAAAGATACTAAAACAAATTATTTTTTTGCAGTAAGCACAAATAAAATATTTGTTTTGAGAAAAAGCGATAATATTGTTATATCTCAGGCAGCTCACGGAGTAACAGGAATACAGACAGTGAACACATTTGAAAACTTTATAACAATTTCAAATTTAAATACTATTAAATTCTTTGTGATGAATGAAAGCACTGGTGCACTAGGTATTACTGATTATTTATCACAGATAACAAAGCCGGTGAGATGGAGAAAACCTTTAAAAATAGCCTTCTATAGATTTTATATTGCTAAAGAATATGATTCTGTTGAACAAGTTTATAAAGATAAGAAAAAACTTTTAAAAATAGCTGCATTGGAAGATCTTGAATCTTGTGGAACAACAGTTGCAGGAGCATTAAGTATATCAGGAGTTAAGAATTTAAAAAGATTATATTTTATAGCTTCCTCTTCCCTTACAGAATCAGTGTTTAATGATGCTGATTTTGCAGATGCTGATGTTATTATGAATTTTGAACAGGGAAAAATAGATGATTTTTATATTAATGGCCATAATGTAACCTTTACTGGATCCGCTGTAGATGCAAAGGGAAATGACTATGCAACAGGAGTATCTGGATTAAGTATACCTCACGGAAAAGCAACTAGGGGGGAATCTATAACTCTCTCTTCCAGTAACGTCAGAGATGCTTGTGTATTCCAGAATAGACTTGCACTCATAACTTCTACAGAGATATTCTTTTCAGAGAAATTTGATTATTTGAACTTCTTAAACGGAATAGAGGAATCAGGAGCATTTTATTTAAAACCTTCACCAATCAACGGAACTCAGCCCAATCTGAGGGCAATGATAGCTGGGAAAGGGTTGTGGATAAATAGTGATAAAGGATATTATGCACTTGCCTATGATACCTCTTTCTCTTCGATAGATAATTATATTAACACTGTATCAGATAGAAAGCCTAGTATGATATATCATATGATAGATGATACATTATATTATACAGATATCGAAGGTGTTCTCTTTGCAGTTAAAAACATAGGAGATCAAACACTTAAATTTCAATCTATAGAGGTTGATAAATTCGATATCAGCAGAAACATATCAAACGTAACCTCATTTATTTTAGATGGAGTGGACTATATATTAGCTCAAAATGTTGGAAGAGATAGAATAGCTTACCTCTACAGAAGAACTCAGGAAGGATTATATAGTAGAATATCTATGGATATTGATGCTATAGGAAAGATAATAGGGTGGGAATCAGACTATATTATCAATAAAACATTCTATAGAAAATCAAATAATCATATGAATGGGTATATAGAGGTATTACCTCCAGGAGTGGTAACACAGGAAAAAGGCCTTTACTTGAATCACAATACAAAATATATAAAACAGGTAACAGTTAAGATTCTAAACGAGAATGATTCAGCTATAAAATCAATCGTTATAAATGGAACAAAATTAGATAGAGTTAGTCTTGATAGTTACTCAGTATATACAATGATTACAAGTTTTAGGATTGAAAAAGGATTTAAAATTGAGGTAGAACATACTGGCACTACAGATATATTGGAAATATTAGGGATTGAAATTCATTATTCATAGAGAGGTGGTTATATGTACTTTCAAGCTGCTATGGTAGGTTTAAATTTAGCTCAAGGATTATTTGGGAATAAAGATTCAGGAGCTAAGAAAATTTATAAAGCACAGCAAAAAACATTTGAATTAAATAAAAAAGAATTGGCAGATCAGATAGCTTTTCAAAAAGATGTAACTAAATATAACTTTGAAGAGATTGCAAAGAGTTATGGAGAGAACTATGCTAGATTGAATGAAGAATATGTGAATCAGAAATATGATACTCATAACTCACTGAAACAAGCAGCAGACAAATTTAAAACTCAGATAAATTATAGAGGAGTGGATAGTTCTTCAGCTGTTATGGCTATGAGCTATTATATGGAAGCTGAAAAGGAAAAAGTGATAATGGATATGGATTCTGACCTGATGAGACAATCAGCAGAGATGGCAAAAGAGAGATCACAAAGCTATATCAATGCAGGAAGTAATTATCTATCCGCACTGATAAGTAATGGACAGGCAGCTATAAATAATGGACAACAGAATATCTCAGCAGCTCAAAACTATTATGCAACAACTTTAAAGAACTCTCAGAATAGATTTAATAGCTTCCTAAGTGCAGCTACAATAGGAGCTGACATGTATGGAGATTATAAAAGCAAGACAGGTTTGGGAGCTAGTAAGAGTGGGAAAATAGATGATGGATTCTGCTGGATATAGGGGGGAGAGATGGTAGGAGAAAAAGAATTAAAATCCAAAGGCACACAGTATGTGAAATCAAATGCAGTTCAGGGGAATGTAAATAATACAGCATTAGTGGCACCTATACCTTCAATGACAGATCTAAGTAATGAATTTGATGGGATTTACTCAGGAATACTTAATCAGGCATATAAGATTGGGATGAGTATAAAAAAAGTTAATGAATCAGTAGAGGAAGAGAATGAATTATTAAGAGTTAATTCAGAAATAATGAAACTTAGAAATGAATTTACATCTACATTCAATAAGCCGGAAAATATAAATTTTAATTCAGATGCTTGGGTACAATCAAGACAGGAAGCAGACATTAAACTTAGAGAGATGGAGAATGATATTCTCAGAACCTCTAATTTGAACGACAGAGTGATTGACAAGTATTCACTGAAGAACAACGAGTATCACGAAGAGAAAGAGCTAGAATTTGATTTTAAACGGTCGCAACATATCAAAGATACAAATATAGAAAACTATATCAAGTCAATAAATGATAGCTTTGTTCTTATAGGTGAATCAGGAAGTAGAGCAGAACAGAAAGCATATTTCAATAATATAGAGACAGCTAAAAATGCACTTGTTAAATATGACATAAATCCCACTAAGGTGGATGAGATTATTCTAAAAGGAGCTAAAGATCTAATTAGATTAAATAATTCAAGACACCTTACAGATATATTCAAAGGTGTGAAATGGGAAAATTTCCAAGAGAAGGAAGCTGAAGCTATAGCCACTATTCAGACTAATGCACAGACAGTTCTCTCTCTTCTTTCTGGAGTAGAATCATTCAAAGCTACTGATTCAGCTAAAGTGGCTGAGGCCTTGTTAAATGAATCACTGGATGAAGCTCAGCAATATATAGGCAATAAGAGGGAAACAGCACTCTATAGCTACGAGAGAAGGCAGGAGATAGAACAAAGGAAGAGAGAGGCAGCAGCAGACAGAGCTGAGAGAGCAGTTGAAAAGGCTGAGAATAAGAGAATTGAGGATGAAAAGAAAAGAGCTGCAGCTGAGAAGAAGCTCAGAGATGAAAATTATAAGATTCAAAAGATGAAAAAGGAAGGAGATTTTGAAGGGTTCCTAAAATATACCCGTGGAGAATACTATTCAACTGATGAAAATTTAGAAAAGTTAGATATACAGAGGGAAGCATATGGAACAGATGTTATTGAGATAGGTAATAAGAATAACCCAAATGTTATAAATGTTGTATCTGATCAGGATATCGGGGACTTAAAATCATCTATGACTGGAAAGCCTAAGGCATTAGCTATACAGGAGGACATTCTTCCTTATGCAGAGGAGAAATCCAAAGGAGTTCCCCAGCATAAAACAGCAATTCTAAAGGATC
>JBOFCM010000022.1:0-1013 GCA_051646055.1 Fusobacteriaceae bacterium | reverse complement strand
TCCTTTCCATTTCACTTTTTTCTTTCTTTCTTGTTTTTTGTGTTATTATTTCTCTCATTTTTTCTCTTCATTCTGGTTCATTCCATCGTTTCCTCTCCTTTTTTTTTTCTCCCCTCTTTTTTGAAAATTTTGTTTTCTAATTATTTTCTTCCCCCTTTCATTTTATTTCCCTGCTCTTTTCATTTCTTTCTCCATTTATATCTTATTACATTCCTCTTGTTCTTTCATTACCTGCCGTGTCATTTCTTGTTTCTCATCCTTGTTTACTTTCCTGTCCGTTTTTTTTTTTTTTACATAAATTTTCTTTCCTCTTTTGTCCTTTTTCCTCTTTTCTTTTTTCTTTTTTTTCCTTTTGTCTTTTTTCTGTTCCTTTCTTTCCTCTTCTTTTTTACTTTTCCTTTCCATAAATTTTTTCTTTTCCACTTCCCCCCTTTCCTTTCCTTTGTTTTTTCTCCTTTCCTGTCTTCTTTCTTCCTTAACTTTCCTTTCCTTTCTTATTTTTTCCTTTCCTTTTCTACTCCCCCTTTCGTTTTCTTTCATTTCCTACTCCTCCTTTCCTATTTTTTTCCATTTCCTTCCTTTGGTTTCTTTCCTTTCCTTTCCTTTTTCCCCCTAACTTTTCTTTCCTCTACTTTTTTCTTTTCTTTTCCGTTCATTTTCTACTTCTCCTTTCCCTTCCTTTTGTTTCTTTTCTTTCCTCCACTTTTTCCTTTCCTTCCCCTCTTTTTTGTTCTCTTCTTTCCCCCTTTTCTTTGCTTTGTACTGTTTTCCTTCACTGTTTTGTTGGTATGATGGCTGTTCACACCTTCCCTTCCTCCTTAAAGCCGCCTCCATCACGTCATCGTCGTATCTGTCTGGTCGACGTGGAGGAAGTTCAGAACCTGTTTTTTGTTTTTCTGATTATTGAATCTGTTCATCATCTCAGGTTTCCTGCATCCGGTTGGTCAGAAGGAGTTGAAGAGCAGTTTTGACAGAAGTTTCAGCAGTGAGCTTGTTTCTATAGTAACGGCCTA
>JBOFCM010000021.1:0-23256 GCA_051646055.1 Fusobacteriaceae bacterium | reverse complement strand
AGGGGATAGCCCACTCCCATATGGAGAGAATTGAGTTTAACATAGTGGGAGGGATTGTTCAGAAAAATATGACCGATTACTTAATACCCACTGGAAGGGATATGCTGGAGATGGAGATATATCTGGCGGACAATCCAGGAAATCAGGGACCTCTGGGAGCAAAGGCTCTGGGGGAGCTGCCCTTTATAGGTATGACCTCAGCCCTGCTGGCAGGAGTAAACAGTGCTCTATCCACAAAAATTTCAAAAATACCCCTTTATCCTGAAATGCTTCTGGAGGTAAAAGATGAATTTAAAATTTGAACTGAACGGGAAAATAATAGAGGAAAACAGAGCTGATGCCCTGGACAATTTGGCAGATTACCTAAGGGGTGAACTCCATCTTACAGGGTGCAAAATAGGATGCCGGGAGGGAGAGTGTGGAGCCTGTTCTGTCCTTGTGGATGACAGACTGACTCTAGCGTGTATAACCCCCCTTTTAGCTGTGGACGGAAAGAAAGTTAAGACGATAGAGGGAATAAAAGAGGAAAAACTTTTTAAAATAATAGAGGAAAGCTTTTTAGAGGCAGGGGCTGTCCAATGCGGTTTCTGTACTCCAGGAATGGCAATAGCAGCCTATGCTCTTCTCAAGGGAAAAAGGAATCTTTCCAGGGATGAGATTAGGGCTGGAATTTCTGGGAATATCTGCCGTTGTACAGGGTACAATGCAATAGTGGAAGCTGTGGAGATGGCAGATATAAAAAGGGGTGAAGGAATATGAGAAACTGTTACTCACCACTTACTCTAGAGGAGAGCCTAAAAATATTGAAGGAGATCCCTTGCTGGATACTGGCAGGTGGAACTGATTTCATGCTGAAAAAAGAGAGAGATATCTCTGAGAATATTCTCTATCTAGGTAAAATTTCTGAACTGAAATATATAGAAGAAGAGGGTGCAAGAATAAAGATAGGAGCTATGACTACTCTAGATAATCTGGAGAAGTCTCAGATTTTAGAAAATTTTTTACCTCTTCTAGATACAATTTCCTCCCCTGGAATAAAAAATCATGCTACAATAGGTGGAAATCTCTGTAATGCTTCCCCTATCGGTGATATGATTCCTCCCATGTATGCCTTGAACGGAAAAGTTGTTCTGGCTCGACAGGAGGGGAAACGTGAAATCCCTGTTGAAGAGTTTTTTCTAGGAAGAAAAAAAACAGCTCTGGAAAGGGAAGAAGTTCTGACAGAGATAAATTTTGAAAATTTAAAGGAATATAAATTTATCTGGAAAAAAGTTGCGGGACGAGAGGCCAATGCTCTGAGCAAACTATCTCTTTTTGTAGCTTATAAGGAAGAGAAAGGAAAACTTTCAGATCTGAGAGTTGCCATAGGAGGTATGGGGCCGGAAGTTATACGGGACAGAGAGTTGGAAGAGGAGATTCTGAAAAAACTATCTCTGAGAGAGAAGCCCGGTATAGAGGGATATATGAAAATAATCTCTCCTATAACCGATGGCAGATCAGATGCTGCATATAAAACTGCAGTCTTCAGAAATATTTTAACGGGAGCTCTCTCAGAGATAAAAAATGAGATAGGGGAAAAATAGATGGAAGCAAGGATAATGAGAGAGGTATCTGAAAAAATAGAAAAAAATGAAGGGGTCGCTTTGGTGACCCTTGTTCATATAGATGGGTCCAGCCCTGGAAAAAAAGGCAATATTATGGCCGTAACTGAACAGGGAGAGATTCTTGGAACAGTGGGAGGGGGAAATCTGGAGTTCACCCTTATAAAAGAAGCTCGGAAATCCATAGAGGAAAACACCTCTAGAGAACTGGAGTTCCAACTGGTAGAGGCAGCAGCTCTCCATATGAAATGTGGAGGAAAAGTAAAGGCTTTTATAAAAGTTTTTGAGAAAAAAAACCAGCTCGTTATAGTGGGAGGGGGACATATAGGAAGTGAACTTTATACTCTTGGAACCTATCTGGATTTTGGAATAACCATGATAGATGATAGAGAGGAATTTTCCAACTCAGAAAAATTTCCTCTTGCTAAAAATCTGGTAGGAGATATAGGGGAAGTTCTAAAAAATTATCAGATAGATGAATATACATATATAGTTATAGTCTCCAGAGGACATCTGGGAGATAAGGATGCCCTCAGATCTTCCCTCATGAGAGGGGCAAAATATATAGGGATGATAGGAAGCCGAAAGAAAATCCGTGAAACTTATGATGAACTCATGGAGGAGGGAATCTCTAGGGAATGTCTGGAGGCGGTATACTCTCCAGTGGGACTGGACATATCCTCGGGAGCTCCCAAAGAGATTGCTCTGGGAATAATGTCGGAAATTTTAAAAGTAAAAAATAATCTCTCGGGAAAATCCATGAGAGAGATAAAAAAGGTATGGTAAAATGAAAAAGATAAAGACAGAAGATGCAGTAGGACATATTTTATGTCACGATATAACCAAAATAGTTCCGGGAGAATTTAAGGGAGTGGCCTTTAAAAAGGGTCATGTGGTAAAACCGGAAGATATAGAAGAACTCCTTAATATAGGAAAATCCCATCTCTATATCTATCAGATAGATGATAACCGTATCCATGAAAATGAAGCGGCAAAAATATTGGGAAAATTAGGAGCTGGAAAAAATATAGTTCTAGGAGAAGAGGTTAGGGAAGGAAAAATAGATTTTTTTGCAGGAGAAGAGGGGATTTTAAAAGTAAATAGAGAAGCTCTGTTTAAACTTAACTCTCTGGGAGAGATCTCCTTTGCAACACTGCCAAATAATTATCCTGTGAAAAAAAATCAAAAATTGGGCGGAACAAGGGTGATACCCTTGGTCATAGAGAAGAGCAAGATGAGAAGAGCGGAAGAGGTAACTGGAGAAAAAATTCTAGAGGTAAGACCCTACCTGAAACAGAAAGTTGGAATAATCATCACTGGAAGTGAGGTTTTTCATGGGAGAATAGAGGATAAATTCAGCCCTGTAATCAGACAGAAAGTGGAAGAATACGGAAGTGAAGTTATAGGACAGATTTTCTCCCTGGATGATAGAGGTATGATAAGAGAATCTGCAGAAAAACTCCTAAACCTAGGAGCGGAAATTTTAGTGTTTACAGGAGGGATGAGTGTAGATCCAGATGATCTGACCCCTTCTGCTATAATGGACCTAGGGGGAGAATTGATAACCTATGGTTCCCCAGTGCTTCCTGGCTCCATGTTCCTGCTTTCCTATTTGGGAGATACTCCTCTTATGGGGCTGCCTGGATGTGTGATGTATGCCAAGAGAACTATTTTTGATCTGATTCTGCCGAGAATTTTAACTGGAGAGCGTCTCACTGTGGAAGATATAGCAGTGTTAGGTGACGGGGGACTGTGTCAGAGCTGTGAGAACTGCCACTATCCCAACTGCAGTTTCGGAAAGTAAATTTAAAAGAGAGGTTTAAAAATATGAGAGAGCTGGTTATAATAAGAGGAGGGGGAGATCTGGCTTCAGGAGTGATACAGAAGTTCCACAGGTCAGGAATCCCCATACTTGTCCTAGAAAGTAAAAATCCCAGCTTTATCAGAAGAAAAGTTTCCTACGGAGAAGCTGTCTACGGTGGAGAGGTTTTATTAGAGGGAAGCCGGGCAAAATATCTGGGAGATGCAGATGAGAATCTGGACTGGGATGAAATTTTTACAGGGGAATATATTCCCCTAATAACCGATCCAGGGATGAAAATTTTTGAGGTTATTGAAAAATATAATTGTAAAAAAGAGAAAGAATATGATAAAGTAAAAATAATCGCACTTATAGATGCCATAATAGCTAAAAAAAATTTGGGAGTGAAGAGAGATCTTGCTCCCATTACAATAGGTCTAGGACCGGGATTTTATGCGGGGAAAGACGTAGATGTAGTCATTGAAACCATGAGAGGGCACAATCTAGGAAAACTTATATTGGAGGGAGAGGCTCTTCCTAATACTGGAATTCCGGGAATGGTGGGAGGAGAATCTCACCTCAGGGTAATCTATTCAGATTATGAGGGCAGATTGAAGATTACGAGGGATATAGGAGAGATAGTCCAGGAGGGAGAAGTTATCGCAGAGATAGGGAATAATAAAATCTGTGCAAAAATTTCAGGGGTTATCCGGGGCATGATAAGAGGCGGCTACCCTGTAAAAAAGGGGATGAAAATAGCTGATATAGACAGCAGAAAAGAGGAACAGAAAAATTGTTTCACTCTTTCTGATAAAGCTAGAGCTCTGGGGGGGTCTGCCCTAGAAGCCTATCTCTATCTGAGAAAAACAAAAAAAATATAATAATAGGGTGCAAAAGGGGAAAGAATGGAAAAGTTTGAAGTGGAAAAAATATTTAGCATAGTAAGAGGGGATGTAGTTTCTTTCACTGGAGGTGGAGGAAAAACATCTCTTATTTTTCTGTTGGCAGAGGAGCTTTCCAGAAAAGGAAGAGTGCTGATAACTACCACCACAAAGATATATATACCTTCTGAAGAGGAATATGAAAATCTTATTTTAGCAGAAGAGGAAAACCTGGTGGGGAAAAAGCGTAATATAGATTTTTTAGGGAGAACTCTGGACATGGAAAATGGAAAACTTCTAGGTGTGGATGATGTCCAGTTAAAGGAATTTATAGAAAAGTATGATTATATTCTTATAGAAGCTGACGGCTCAGCTGGGAAAAGTATGAAGAGTTGGAACGAATCTGATCCGGTGATTTCAAAGTATACAGATAAAATCATAGGAGTAACCAATTTAGATGCTCTGGGAAAAAGTGTGGAAGAGGGAGTTCATAGATATGGGGATTTCTGCCAAGAGTACGGAATAGAAGGGGATAAAAAAATAGACTGTAATCTCATGAGTAGATATATAGATTCAGGGAAATTTTTCGGATCAACTGATATAGAAAAATATATCTTTATAAACGGAGTGGAGGGCTATGAAAGATTTAACTCTGCTCTTGCCATTGTGAGAGAGGTAAAGTTAGAAAATATTATTCTGGGAAGTATAAGAGAAAGAGAATTATATCCCTACAGAAAAATAATTGGAATACTACTTGGTGCAGGACTATCTACTCGCATGGGAGATTGTGATAAACTTTTTCAGGACTTTATAAATAAACCCCTGGTAAGTTATGTCTATGAAAATTTGTTGAAAATAAATTTTTCTAGAAAAATTGTAGTTGCGAGAGAAGAAAATTCTCAAAAATTTTTTGCTATTGAAGATAAAATAATCCAAAAAGAAAAATATAAAAAGAGGGATTTTGAAATTGATAAATTTTACCATCTGCAAACAGATAATTCTAGTCAGGGACAAGGTTATACTATAAAAATAGGTACCAGATTTGCCAAAAAAATTGAGAGAAGAGAGTCAGGGATAAAAAATAGCGAAATAGGATATATGTATTTTACTGGAGATCAGCCTCTTTTAAAATATGAAACGATACTGACACTTATGAAAGAGTTTATGATGGGAGAAGAGATAACTCTCCCCGTTGTAGATGGGGAAGAGTACTCTCCGGTAATTTTCCCCAATAGTTATGAGGAAAGACTTCTAAAAATAAAAGGTGATAAGGGAGGCAAGTCAATTATTCAGCCTGAAGATAAGATTACAAGGGTAACTTTTCAAGATATAACTGAATTTATGGATGTTGACACCCCCCAAGAATTAAGAAAGTTGGAGATGATTGCTACAAATTCCATCTTCCTCAATTGATTATTCCAGAGTGAAGATTGTAATAGATTCCCTCTCTTTCCAGGAGTTCCTTATGGGTTCCCATCTCGGCAATTCCATCCTGGGTAAGAACGATTATCTTGTGGGCATTTATTATAGTACTCAGTCTGTGGGCTACCACAATGGTAGTACGATTTTTGCAGAGCTCATCCAAAGAACTCTGAATAAGTTTTTCGGTTATGTTATCCAGAGCAGAGGTAGCCTCATCCAAGATGAGAATAGCAGGATTTTTTAGGAAGATTCTGGCTATGGCTATTCTCTGCTTCTGACCTCCTGAAAGTTTTACTCCCCTTTCTCCCACTTCAGTATTGTATCCCTCAGGAAGGGTGAGGATAAAATCATGGATATTGGCTTTCTTGGCCGCATCCACCACATCATCAAAACTTGCTCCAAGATTTCCAATGAGAATGTTTTCACCTACAGTTCCAGTGAAAAGGAAAGGTTCCTGCTGAACAACACCTATATTTCCCCTAAGAGAATCCAAATCCAAAGAGTAGATACTCTTTCCATCTATTGTTATATCCCCTTCATCAGCATCGTAAAAACGAGGAATGAGATTACAGAATGTAGTTTTACCTCCTCCCGAAGGTCCCACAAGGGCTACCATCTCTCCAGGCTTTATCTCCAAAGATATATTTTTTAGAACCTCTTTGTCCTCATGGCTGAAAGAGAGGTTATGGAACTGGATACCCCCTTGGACATTTTCAAGAAGTTCTCCCCCTTCGGGATTTTTCTCTACAGGTTCATTCATAATCTGATGGAATCTTTTGAATCCGCTCATTCCACTCTGATACTGTTCTACAAACCCCACAAGTTTTTTGATAGGCTGACTGAAAATTCTGATATATAGAAGATAAGCCAAAAAATCTCCAAAATCTATTTTTCCTAAGTAGGTAAAGGTTCCTCCCACTATAAGCACCAGATAATCTAGAATATCAGTAAAAAATCCCATACCCGAAGTATATTCGGCCATAACTTTATAAGCTTTTTCCCGGGCAGTTTTAAACTGGGAATTACTTTCTTGAAATTTTTCCAGTTCCATATCCCTATTTACAAAGGCCTTGGAAACCCTAATTCCTGTGATGCTATTCTGAAGAGTTCCATTGATAACAGCAATTTTTTCCCTTGTCTGGGTAAAGGCCTCGTCCATACTTCTTCTACGGCTTATTGTAAAATAGACTGAAAAAGGTACCACTGAAAATATAATCAAGGTGAGGGGAACATTGATGGTAAAAAGAAGGGAGAAAGAACCCAGTATCATAATGAGAGAGATAAGAAGATCTTCAGGTCCGTGGTGGGCAAGTTCAGTTATCTCTTGAAGATCGTTGACAATACGGGACATTATGCTTCCTGTACCGTTATTATCAAAATATTTAACTGGAAAATTCTGAAGTCTAGAAAAAAGATCCCGTCTCATATCTCCCTGCATACGTACTCCTACCACATGCCCCCAATAAGTCATAAAATAGTTGCATGCCATTTTTATAAAATAGATGGCAAGAAGAAGAAATGCAAAAATAATGATGGCTCGATACTCCTTTTCAGGTATAAACCTATTGACCAGTGATCGGGTCATCATGGGATAGGCAAGATCACAGGCTGCGATTGCAGTAGCAGCAAGAAGATCGAGAAAAAATAGTTTTCTGTAAGGCTTATAGTAACTTATAAATTTTTTAATCACCTGTTTCCTCCTGTTTGAAATAATTATTTGATTAAGTATACCACAAAATGGGATAAATAAAAGCATAATTACGCTGAGAATTGTATGAAAACTAAAAATAGTAGCAGTTTTGACAAATGGAAATTTTTAAAAGCATGTTGGTGTATTGTTGTTCTTAATGAAATCTAAAAGATTTTTTTAAGGACAAAAAAAACAAAAATAAAAGCTAAAAAATTGACAAAATAAAAAAAATAAGGTATTAATTATAATAGAGATATTAAAGTCATTTTAAAAATATCCAAAACAATTACGGGAGGTAAAATATGAAAAAAGGGAAGTTAGTTTTATCTTTATTATTTGCAGGAGTTTTGCTGAATGGAGCAACAGTTGAGGCTGCTCCTAAAAAAATCAAAATAGGTATGAGTGTTGATGATCTTAGATTGGAAAGATGGCAAAGAGATAGGGATATTTTCACAGCTGAAGCTAAAAAATTAGGGGCAGATGTTGTGGCAATTTCTGCAAATGGAGATGCTGATAAGCAGATGAGAGATGC
This sequence comes from Fusobacteriaceae bacterium, assembly GCA_051646055.1. Classification (GTDB taxonomy): domain Bacteria; phylum Fusobacteriota; class Fusobacteriia; order Fusobacteriales; family Fusobacteriaceae; genus JAGNZR01. The sequence continues at coordinate 15,329 of JBOFCM010000021.1, read as the reverse complement.
TGAAAATCTTATTTCTCAAGGTGTAGATGTTTTGGTTATCATCCCTAATAACGGAGATGTGATGGCTGCAATTGTAGATCAAGCCCATCAGGATGGCGTAAAAGTACTGGCTTATGATCGTTTGATAACGAATGCAAATGTTGATGGTTATATATCTTTTGACAACGAAAAGGTTGGAGAAATGCAGGCGGAAGCAATTGTGAAAAAAATGCCAGTTGGAAAATATTTCATGATGGGGGGATCACCAACAGATAATAATGCCAAGATGTTTAGAGAGGGACAGATGAAGATTATAGAACCTCTTGTTAAGAAAGGTGATATAACAATAGTGGGAGATCAATGGGTTAAAGATTGGCTACCAGAAGAAGCCATGAAAATAATGGAGAATGCCCTTACAGCTAACGGGAATAAAATCGATGCGGTTGTTGCTTCAAATGACAGTACAGCTGGTGGTGCAATCCAAGCATTGGCAGCACAAAATTTATCAGGAAAAGTACCGATTTCTGGACAAGATGCAGATCTTGCTGCAGTTAGAAGAGTAGCGGAAGGGACTCAGACAGTTACAATTTATAAACCTATTCCAAAACTTGCAAAAGAGGCTGCAGAAATTGCGGTGAAAATGGGAACAGGTAAAGATCCTGGATTCAAGTCCAAAGTCAATAATGGATATAAAGAGGTTCCGTCAACTCTTTTATCACCGATTGCTGTTGAAAAAAATAATATAAAAGAAACAATAATAGCAGACGGATTCCATAGTGAAAAAGATATTTATCAAAAATAGAAAAATGAAAACTTAGGGGTGATAATTATGGATAATTATATATTGGAAATGAAAAATATCACTAAAGAGTTCTCGGGTGTAAAAGCTTTACATGACATGAATCTTAAAGTTCACAAAGGGGAAATTCTTTCTCTTTGTGGAGAAAATGGAGCAGGAAAATCCACATTAATGAAAGTGCTAAGTGGTGTTTATCCCTTTGGAACTTATAGTGGAGAAATTATATATGAAGGAAGAGAGATAAAAAATAGCAGCATAAAAGATTCTGAAGCTCTTGGGATTGCTATAATTCATCAAGAACTGAATTTGATTAAAGACTTAAGTATTTTAGAGAATCTTTTTATGGGAAATTTTATACAAAAATATGGGATTGTCGACTACAATGAAATGTATAAAAAATCTAAAGAAATTTTACAACTCTTAAATCTGGAAAAGGACCCCTTTACAAAAATTAAGGATCTTGGAGTAGGAGAGCAACAGCTAGTTGAAATTGGGAAAGCTCTTCTAAAAAATGTAAAACTTTTAATATTGGATGAACCCACTGCACCATTGACTGATAGAGAGGTCAATATCTTGTTTGAGATTTTAATGGATTTAAAATCCAAAGGTGTTACGTGCATATATATAAGCCATAAACTAAATGAGGTTATGAAGATTTCTGATAAAGTTTCAATAATAAGAGATGGGAAGATGATCGCTACCAAAGATAGAGAGGAACTGACACAGCAGGAGATTATTAAATATATGGTAGGGAGAGATTTGGAAAACCTATTTCCATATGAAGAACACGAAATTGGTGAAGTTATACTTGAGGTATCTAATTTTATAGTTCCAGATCTTTTTTCACAAAGGAATCGAGTTAAGAATGTAAGTTTCAACTTGAAAAAAGGAGAAATTTTAGGAATAGCTGGTCTTATAGGTGCTGGAAGAACAGAGCTGGTTTCAAGTATTTACGGATCATATGGAAAAAAATATAGTGGAAAAATAAAATTTGAAGGGGAAGAACTAGAAATAAAAACTCCTAAAGATGCTATAAAAAAAGGGATACTTATGGTTCCTGAAGATAGGAAAAGTCATGGAATCGTAGGGATACTGTCTGTCCGTGAAAATATTAGTTTGCCTAATTTAGATCTGTATAGTTCCCATAATTTTATTGTTGATGAGGCCAAGGAGCTAAAAAGTATAACTGAAATGCTGAAAAAAATGAAAGTGAAATCTCCTACAATAGATACTCAAATCCAAGGATTGAGTGGTGGTAATCAGCAGAAGGTGGTTATAGGAAAGAATCTTTTGAGGTCTCCAAAGATTCTTATATTGGATGAACCTACGAGAGGTATAGATGTAGGAGCAAAATATGAAATTTATAAATATATGTTTGAGCTAGTAAAAAAAGGTATTTCAATAATTATGATCTCCTCTGAGCTGCCAGAAGTTTTAGGATTAAGTGACAGAGTGATGGTAATGCACGAAGGAGAATTAAAAGGAATTCTAGAAAATAAAAATTTGACACAGGAAATAATTATGAATACAGCGATAGGAGGATAGCTTAAATGGAGCTTGCAGAAAAAATACAAGTTAATGAAAAGGAAAAAAATAAGACCAGTTTAATTAAACAGCTTTTTTCTCAAAATATATTTATGATAGTTTTATCGATTTTGATGATATGGAGTGTATTTTATTTTCTTACTGGTGGAACCTTTCTAACCGCAAGGAATATTTCCAATTTATTCAGACAGATGTCTATAACTGGAACTATTGCAATAGGAATGATTTTTATAATTATTTCAGGAGAAATTGATCTTTCAGCAGGTTCAGCAATGGCTTTGCTTGGAGGAGTCGCGGCGATATTAAATGTAAAAATGGGGTGGGGTGTGGTTCCCGTAGTTGTCTGTACTCTTTTTCTGGGAGTATTGATGGGAGCTTGGAATGGATTTTGGGTGTCGCTAAAAATCCCATCATTTATTGTCACTCTTTCTGGGATGCTTGCTTTTAGAGGGATACTTGTTGGGATAACGGGAGGAAGAACAATAGCTCCAGTAACGGCAAATTTTAAGCTTATAGGGCAAAGCTATATAAATAATACGGTGAGCTATATTGTAATAGGGGTTATGATTTCATTCATGGTTTATCTTTCGCTTAAAGATAGAAAAAATAAGGAAACACTAGGAATTGAAATTGAAAAATTTAGCGAATATTCCACAAAAATGATTTCCAAAGCTGTAATGATGTTTTTAGGAGTGTTTTTGCTCAATCAATATTATGGAATACCAGCACCAGTGATGATTTTAATTGTATTGGTTTTTATATTTTCTTTTATATCTAAAAAAACAGTTTTCGGAAGATTAGTTTATGCTGTAGGAGGGAATAAAGAAGCTGTAAGATTATCGGGAATAAGTGTGAATAAAGTAAAGATGTCGATTTATATAGTTAACGGACTTTTGATAGCAATAGCTGGACTTATTTTAACGTCGAGACTTGCGGCAGCTTCAGTATCAGCGGGAACAAATGCTGAATTGGATGCGATTGCATCTTGCTTCATAGGAGGAGCAAGTATGTCAGGCGGAGTAGGGACTGTTTTTGGAGCGATTTTAGGAGCCCTTGTGATGGCGAGCTTGGATAATGGAATGAGTATGCTGAATGTGGAGCCCTCGTGGCAGTACGTTGTAAAAGGACTTATACTTTTGATTGCTGTACTTTTTGATATTTTGAGTAAAAGAAAGAAAGCATAATTTATGAATTAATTTATTGGATATTAGTTTTAAAAAGAAGAGAGAGCTAAAAAATAGCTCTCTCTTCTTTATTATTTTGTTTCTAGATAGTGAAAATAGTCAAAATCAGCATGCAGTTTATTTCCTGAAAGATCTTGACAGTTCATTCCTACAAATGCACCAGTAAAGAATCCGTCGGAAGAATTTTTAGCAATATAATCATCTGAAAGAACATTGGAATCAAAAGTAGGACCTATTTTAATCCATTTTATCTCATCGAAAGAATAAAAGTAATTTAATTTTTCATAATTAACTTCACATTTAAGATAAATTTTTTCAGCAGTTTTCGGAATTGAAATATTCGCCCCTAAAGTATGGAATTTTATTTTGCTGTTGACAGAAGAGACTACTTCAATAACTCTTCCATCAATCTCTTCGTTATAAGTGATGTATAGGTAATACCAGTTATTGGTGTTGTAATAGTTGACCAAACCGGCCATTTGCTGATAGTTGTAAGGATTGAATTCTAAACAAGTTTTTGCAGTAAATTGAAAGCTCTGCCATCTTCTTGCAATGGTAGCCTGGGTATGCATAGACTTCAAAGATTCTCTACCGAAAATTCTTAGATGACCAGGCCTTTCAGTAAGAGACATAATTTCCCCGTCCATAGGAATTCTAAGTGCTTGGAAGTTAATATCGATTTCTTGGGAGTCAAAGTCATCTATTTGACTATTGTCACCTATTTGTGGAATGTGCTCTAAGGATTCTATGCTCTGGCTAGGAAGTTTTCCTCCTACAACAAAGGGCCAGTCTTCCTCCCAATATATTTTTTGAATTGCTGTTTCTCTTCCTAAAGGACAATTTCCTCTTTCGGTGAGAGGTCTTCCTGTTAAGTGTACCATGAACCATTCTCCTTCTGGAGTTTCTACCATACTTGCATGCCCTGATTTCTGCAGTGCGTTTTCAGGAGAGTGAACAGCTGTAAGTATGGGATTTTCAGGATGTAAATCATAAGGTCCCCAAATGTTTTTTGATCTTGCTATAGTAACGGAATGCTCATACATTGTCCCACCTTCTGCAGTAAGAAGGTAATAATATCCGTTTCTTTTATAAATATGTGGTCCTTCAGTTAGTTTAATCCCTGTTCCTTTAAAAATATTTTTTACCTCTCCTACTAATTTCCCGGTATTTTCGTCAAATTCTTGAAGGATTATTCCTGCGAATTGATTGTGGCAGTATCCATAAGTTCTATGATCCCAAAGCATATTCAGGAAATATTTTTTTCCGTCATCGTCATGGAAAAGAGATGGATCAAATCCAGAACTATTTATGAATATAGGATCACTCCATTCACCATCGATCGTATCACATGTAACCAAGTAATTATGACAATCTTTTCCATATCCATCGAAAGATTTTACATCAGTGTAAATAAGCCAGAATTTGTTATCATAAAATGAAAGACAAGGGGCCCAAATTCCACAAGAATTTGGATTTCCTTTCATATTCAACTGTGAAATTCTTTCTAAAGGTCTTTTGATAAGTTTCCAGTTAACTAAATCTTTAGAATGAAATATTTGAACCCCTGGAAACCATTCAAAAGTTGAAGTTGCTATGTAATAATCATCTCCTTTCCTACATATTGATGGATCTGGATTAAATCCTTTTAATATCGGATTTTGCATAAAGTCCTCCTAAATTAATTTTATTTTTAAATTCATTTTAATTATACCTAAAAAAATTATAGCGCAAGGGAATATAAATGTCAACAATAAATGAAGAATATCGTTCAATTAATCCTTTTAAAAATACGTATACTATAAAAATAGAACATTATTTACGAAAAAATTTGACTTTATATATTTTTTATAGTATATTCTCAGTATAAATAAAATCATTTTAAAAATAAAAAAAGGGGGTAGGAATTGGAACAAATATTGGTTATGAAAGGTATACATAAAAAATTCCCAGGTGTTTATGCTCTAAAAGGGATAGATCTTAATCTAAATTCAGGAGAAATTTTAGGATTGATGGGAGAAAATGGTGCTGGAAAATCAACCCTGATGAAAATATTAGGAGGAGTTCATAATCCCACATCTGGAAAAATTTTAATAGGAAAAAATGAATATGGGAATTTGAATCCTGAAATGGCAAAAGAAGCTGGTATAGGGTTTGTCCATCAGGAACTTAATCTTGCGGAATCCATTACTGTTGCAGAAAATATTTTTATAGGAAGATTACCTCTGAAAAACAGTGTTTTCAAAACCGTTGATTCCAAAAAACTATATGAAGACACGAAAAAAATATTAGAAAAATTAGGATGTGATATATCCCCTAATGAGCTTGTAAAAAATCTTACCACGGGAAAAAAACAGATGGTGGAGATAGCTAAAGCAGTTAGTATGAATTGTAAAATTCTTATATTGGATGAACCATCTACATCTCTCTCAGATGAAGATGTAAAAAAACTATTCGAAGTTATGAAAACATTGAAAAAAGAGGGGGTCGGTCAGATATATATATCCCATCGTTTCAAAGAGATTTTTGAAATCTGTGACAGAGCAACTATCCTCAGAGACGGTACTTATGTAGGAACTGTCAATATGAAGGAAACATCTAAAGAACAGATGATAAAAATGATGGTAGGAAGAGAGATAAGTAACCTTTTCCCAAAAGAAAATACCCAGATCGGGGAAGTTGTTTTGCAAGGCGAAAATATAAGTGATTATAAAGGTAAAGTCAAAAATGTTGATTTTCATTTGAAAAAATCTGAGATTTTAGGATTTGCAGGCCTTGTTGGTGCTGGGAGAACCGAACTTATGAGGTTGATTTTTGGTGCTGACTCTATGTCTCAAGGGAAAATAATTTTAAAAAATGAAAATATAAATATTTCTTCTCCTGAAGAAGCGATTAAAAATGGAATATGTCTTTTAACTGAAGACAGAAAAAAGCAAGGTTTGCTTCTAAATCTCAGTGTGGAAGAGAATATTAACATAACAAAAATGGAAAAATTTTTAATTCAGAAAAAAAATACCAGCGATACTGCTGAAAAATTTAAAAAAGATCTTTTTATAAAAACATATTCAATTAAAGAAGCTGTAAAAAATCTTTCAGGAGGAAATCAGCAGAAAGTAGTTTTAGCAAAGTGGCTAAACACAAATTCTGATATATTTATATTTGATGAACCTACTAAAGGTATAGATATTGGAGCTAAAACCGAAATTTACAATATAATGAACAAATTGGTTAAAGAAGGTAAATCTGTAATAATGATTTCATCGGAACTTCCAGAACTTATGGCTATGAGTGATAGAGTCTATGTCATGTGTGAGGGGCGGATAACGGGATGTCTTGAGAAAAAAGATATCAATCAAGAAAAAATTATGAAATTAGCGACAAGGAGAGTGGGATAATTGGAAATAAATAAAGAAGGTCTTTTGACTGCTGATGAAAATGATATGAAAAATACTGATAAAAAAAATAAAATTAATAAAAAATTTTTAAAAAATATAGGTTTGAAATATTCGGTTTATATTGTTTTAACAGTTTTGATAACATTTTTCTCTTTCTATAGTCCTGTTTTTTTAGGGAGAGCCAATATTTCTAACTTTGCCAGACAGATTCCCACATTGGGAATAATGACTGTTGCAATAACTATGCTTCTCGTAACAGGGGGAGTGGATCTTTCAATGGGATCGATTGCAGCTTTTTCTGGGACAGCATCTGCTTATATGGCTGCTCAAGGGCATAATTTCATAATTTCTTTAGGGATAGGGTTGCTTTGTGGAGCAATTTTCGGAGGAATTAACGGATTTTTAATTACAAAATTTAAGTTGGAAGCCTTTATACTCACCCTGGGGACTGACTTGATGATAAGAGGTTTAATTCTTTTCTTAACAAACGGTATATATGTAAAGGGAATTCCAGATTGGTTCTATGCTCTTTCTAATACAAGAACAGGGATAAGATATATTTTTTCAAATACTTTAATATTTATTTTGATAGCTATTTTAGGGATTTTCATTATGAAAAAAACGAGGTTTGGAAGAACGAGTTATGCTGTAGGTTCAAATATTGAAGCTGCTAGACTTTCTGGTATAAATGTTCAAAAACATTTCATAATGGTATATATTTTAGAGGGAACTTTAGCTGCTTTAGCGGGGATACTTTTAATGTCTAGCTTAAATGTAGGGGCACCTAATGAAGCTGCAGGAATGGGTCTTTTTGCTTTAGCGGGAGCTATTATCGGTGGAACACAGTTTGGTGGTGGAACAGGAACAATTGGTGGAGCTATCATTGGTCTTATGACAATAGAAGTTTTTAAAAATGGACTAGCGATTATGGGTATAAATTCCTTTGTGCAGCAAGCAGTTACAGGAATGATTATTATCGTAGCAATAGTTGTAGATTATTATAGAAAAAATAGAAATTAAAAAATAGGAGGAATGTATGAAAAAATTATTTTTATTATCACTAGTCTCACTTTCACTATTCGGAGGACAAGAAGCTTTTGCAGCGAAGAAAAAAATCTATTATATTCCTATAGTGGATGTGGGATCTTATTGGAAACCTATGGGAGAAGCTGCTAAAGCTGAAGCTGACAAACTTGGTTATGATTTAGTTATGAGGACCTCAGCACCATCAGATGCTCAAAAAAATGAAAAACACCTAGGATTTATTCAGGAAGCTATTGATGAGGGAGCAGCAGGTATAGCTATAGCACCAATGGATCCAGATATGTTTGATCGAAAAGTTAAAGAGGCTTTCTCTGAAAAGATTCCTGTAGTTACTTTTGATGCAGATGTAAAGACTAAAGCAAATAGAATAGCGTATATAGGGACGGATAATATGCTAGCTGGAAAAGAATTAGGAAAAAGAGGTGCAGAATATTTAAAAGAGAAAGGAATAAAAGAGGGGAAAATCGCTCTAGTTGCGACAAACTTAACACAGACAACAATGGTATATAGAATGGAAGGAATAAAAGCAGGATTCAATGAAGTGACTGGAGCAGATTCACAAAATTTCAAATGGCTTGAAGAGATTCAAGATAATGACCAGGCTGCTGAATCAAAGAGACAATTGGAAGCTCAAATCATATCTAATCCTGATATGGTAGCAGTATTTTCTCTAGGTTCAGAAGGTCCGGATACAGGAGTTATGGAAGCTATAAAAACACAGGGAGTTGCTTCGAAAATTTCTCATTTCGGTTTTGACTACACTCCGACATGGGAGAATGGAATTAAAGATAATTTAATAGCAGGAATTGTGGATCAAGACTCTGCTACTATTGGAAAAACTCTTATTCAGATTTTAGACAAAAAAATAAAGAAGGAAAATGTAGATGACAATTATCCTGTACCTGTAAAATGGATAAAAGCTGATGAAATTGTAGAATACGGAAAAACAAAATAAGACAAAATAAAAAAACTCAAGAAAATTTTGAAATTCTTGAGTTTTTTATTTTGATTAATTGCTATCAAGAACTAAATTAAAATATTTGGAAACAGGTATAAGAGCAGCACCCAAAACACTCGAGCGATTATTTAAATCTGAAAAAAGAAGTTCTAATTGATAATCTCTAAAAAAGGAATTCTTTTTGATGTTCTGAGTAATTTTTTCTTTGTGACTTAAAAGATATTTTGACATATTTCCACTGATTATAATATTATTTACATCCAATGCAAAAAGAATATTTTTTAGACCTATACTGAATATTTTAATGTATTCGTCTACAAAAGTACTGTTTGTACTAGAATTAAAAAGTTTATCAAGGCTTTTATCTTGTGTTTTTTCGAGGTAATCAGAGATAGCATTTTCAGAAACATAAAGTTCCCAACATCCTCTATTACCACAATTACACTGTTTTCCTAAATAATCGATACTTATATGCCCGAATTCTCCAGAGAGGTGGTGCCCTCCTTTATAAAGACTGGAGTTAATATATAAACCAGCACCGATACCGCTTCCTATAGAAATTACAACAAAATCTTTGAAATCTTTTCCTTTTCCTATTATTTTTTCACTGTAAATACATGCATTAGCCTCATTTTCTAAGTAGATATTTTCGTGAAACTCTTGAAATATCTCTCCAATAGGAATGTTTTTTAAATCAAGATTAACTGCATTTGAAATTGTCTTTTCAGTATCATCAACTATTCCAGGAAATGAGATACCTATACCTAAAATTTTATCTCTTACACATTCTTCAATAGAAGAGTAAAAATTGAAAAAAAGATCATGGATAATTTTGGAAAAATTGTCATTGTTATATTCTACATTCAATATAGAATTTTCCTTAATAACATTTCCTGAAATATCGATGAGTATAAAACTGATTTTTTTTAACTCTATTTGGACTCCTACAGAATAAAACCTTTTTTTGTTAAGAGAAAAACTTGCAGAAGAACGTCCTATAGTATTTGAGATATTGTTATTTTGAATTAGGAGATTCTCTTCAAGAAAATCGTCGACGATTCTTTTTGTTGTAGGGTAAGTGAGGCCCAGTATTTTTCCAGCTTGAGAAATTGTGAAACTGGGATTTTTATAAAGAAAATTTAAAAACTCTTCATTATTTTTTTTCTTTTGTTTGACTTGATACATATTTTTTCCTCTCTCTTAATTAAAGATTATTAATTTTTTATTTTTAAAACAACAACAGTTGAATCGATTTTATTTTACTACTTTGTACTTAAAAAGTCAATAAATTAAATTCATTTTAAAATAAAATGGCAGAGTATAAAATTTTAAAACTTCTAGTTTTAAAAGGAACTTTTCTTTTAAAAATAAAACATTTAAAAAAAATATTGACAATAAAATAAAAATAAAATATAATCAGAGTATAGTAATTAAAATGATTTTAAAAACAGGGATTAGGAGGGGTTTATGGAATTTTTTAAAGGGATTGATAAAATTAAGTACGAGGGACCAAACAGTAAAAATTTAATGGCATTTGCACACTATAATGCGGAGGAAGTAATTTTAGGGAAAAAGATGAAAGATCATCTAAAATATTCTATGTCATACTGGCATACACTGACTGGTGAAGGAAATGATCCTTTTGGAGATGCTACTATGGATAGAGAGTGGAATGGACTATCTCCTATGGAAAAAGCTAAAGCTAGAGTTAAAGCTGGATTTGAATTTATGGAAAAAATGGGACTCGAGTATTTCTGTTTCCATGATAAAGACGTAGCTCCAGAAGCGGAAACATTAGAGGGGTACCATAAGAATTTGGATGAAATTGTAGAACTTATTGAAAGTGAAATGAAAAGAACAGGAATAAAACTTCTATGGGGAACGTCGAATATGTTCAGCCATCCAAGATTTATGCATGGAGCTGCAACAAACTGTAATGCGGACGTATTTGCATATGCTGCAGCACAAACTAAAAAAGCTATGGAAATTACAAAAAGACTTGGTGGAACTGGATATGTATTCTGGGGTGGAAGAGAAGGATATGAAACTCTTTTGAATACAGATATGGGATTAGAAATGGATAATTTGGCAAGATTTCTTCAAATGGCAGTAGATTATGCTGAAAAAATAGGATTTACAGGACAATTTTTCATAGAGCCTAAGCCGAAAGAGCCTACAAAGCACCAATATGATTTTGATACAGCAACTGTATTAGGATTTTTAAGAAAATATAATTTAGAAAATCACTTTAAAATGAATATAGAAGCTAACCATGCGACTCTAGCGGGTCATACATTCCAACATGAGCTAAATGTAGCTAGAATAAATGGAGTTTTTGGAAGTATAGATGCAAATCAGGGAGACTTAATGCTTGGATGGGATACCGACCAGTTCCCTACTAATATATATGATGCAGTTTTAGCTATGTATGAAACTCTTTTAGCTGGTGGATTCCAAGAGGGAGGACTTAACTTCGATGCTAAAGTAAGAAGAGGATCTTTCCAGAAAGATGATCTGTTCTATTCATATATTTCAGGAATGGATACTTTTGCAAAAGGATTAAAAATAGCTGCAAAATTAGTTGAAGACGGAGTTTTTGAAAACTTTAAAGCTGAAAGATATTCATCATATAATGAAGGGATTGGAAAGAAAATAATAGATAAAGAGGTTGGATTTGAGGAACTATCAGCATATGCTTTCGAAAATGGAGTAAAATCTAACCATTCTGGAAGACAAGAGATGTTAGAAAATATACTTAATAGATATATCTACGGTTAGGAAGAGGTAAATGTATGTATGTAGGAATAGATTTGGGGACATCAGCAGTCAAACTGCTGCTGATGGACTCTTCAGGGAATGTAATCAAAACTATATCTAAAGAATATCCGTTAATTTTCCCAAAGGAAAATTGGATAGAACAGGATCCAGATCAGTGGATTGAAAAAACATTTGCAGGAATTAAAGAATTTTCCAAAGAAGAGAGATTGGGGATAAAAGCTATCAGTTTTAGTGGGCAAATGCACGGTTCAGTATTTTTGAATTGGGAAGATACGATAATCAGACCTGCACTTCTCTGGTGTGATCAAAGGACTACAGAAGAATGTAAGCATCTAAATGAAAAATTTGGGAAAAAAATTATAGAATTAACTGGTAATATTGCTTTGACAGGATTTACTGCTCCCAAAATTCTTTGGCTTAAAAATAATGAACCTAAAAATTTTGAAAAAATACAAAAAATAATGCTACCTAAAGATTATTTAGCCTACAGACTAAGTGGAGTTTTTTCTATGGATATGTCTGATGCTTCAGGAACTCTTTTACTAGATGTTAAAAATAGAAAGTGGTCACCAGAGATGGTAGAGGCAGTGGGAATAACTATAGATAAACTTCCAAAACTTTTCGAATCCTATGAAGTTGTAGGAAAAATTTTACCCAACATAGCTGAAGAGTTAGGTCTTAACTCTGATGTTAAAATTGTAGCAGGAGGAGGAGATCAAGCTGTAGGAGCTGTAGGAGTAGGAGTTGTCAAAGACGGTATACTTTCTGTAGCTTTGGGAACTTCTGGAGTAGTCTTTGCAAACAGTTCAAATTATTCAGCTGATAAAGAGGCAAGACTCCACTCTTTCTGCCATGGAAATGGAGGATATCACCAGATGGGAGTTATGCTTTCAGCTGCTGGAGCTCTTAAGTGGTGGGTAGAAGGTATAAACAAAAGTAAAGATTATACACAATTTGTAGAAAAAGAGGCACAGAACTCAAAATTTGATAAAAATATATTTTTTCTACCATACCTCACTGGAGAGAGAACACCTCACAATGATCCCGATGCAAGAGGATCATTTATAGGTCTAAATGTCCAGCACGAAAGAGGAGATATGACCAGAGCTGTAATTGAAGGAATAAATTTTGGACTTAGAGATTCTTTAGAACTTATAAGGGGGATGAAGATTTCTACAGATGTTGTAAGAGTCAGTGGTGGTGGAGCGAAAAGTGAATTTTGGAAACAGATGATAGCAGATATATTTAACTCCAGAGTGGAAACAGTTAACTCAACAGAGGGTCCTGCTTTTGGAGCCGCTATTTTAGCTGCTGTTGGAGATGGAGTTTTTCCAAGTGTCGATCAAGCTTGTGAAAAACTAATAAAAGTCTTGGATTTTAAAATGCCAAATTCTGATTCGGTAAAAATTTATGAAGAAAAATATATAAAGTTTAGAAAATTGTATCCTTTATTAAGTAAAGTAAATCAACTATAGAAGAAATTAAAAATAACCTTCATTTTGCAGTATCAATTTACTGCAAAATGAAGGTTATTAAATTTTGGTCTTAAATCAGAGCCAGCTTGGCTTTATCCATCTTTTTTTTCAAATCTGCCAGTCTTTTTTTAGCATAATCTTCCTGCTTTTTAAAGTTTGCTTCAACTTCTGAAACCCCATATTCAGCACGGTATTTTTTGTGACTATCTAAAATATTTTGGTAAGTTTTTTTATAACTAAGATAATCCCTTTCGGCATTATTGAATACCTGCTGTTTAGTCAGTTTAGCTTTCATCTATTTTCCTCCTATTCTTTTCCAAATTCTTAACTGTTACAGTAAATTATAATACAATGTAGAAATATTGTCAAACTAAGAAAAATTTAGATTATCTCCATGAGATTTCAGCTGATTTTCTTGGAGCAGTTCTTCTGTATTTTACTGCTGGATAACCTATAACCAGACATGAAACTATTTTTCTATCTTCAGGAATTTGGAGAAATTTAGCTATCTCACTGTTGTGGGCAGATGCGGCTATAAAGAATCCACAGTAGACAGCCCCCAGTCCCAGTGCATTAGTCATAAGCTCCATATTACTTGAAGCTAGAGCTCCATTGGTAGGGTTTTTAGCTGTTACAATGATAAGAGAAGGAGCATTGTAGAAAAGTCTATCACCTTTTTTAGGATCTGTCTGAAATAATTTATACATATTTAGCCACATATTGGCATACATTTTCATTTTTTTATCTTGGGAAGTTGCTAAAATAGTCTCTCCCATTGCATTTAAAGATCTCATGGTTAAATCTCTCAGCTCAAAAATATCTTTTTTGACAACAATATAATCAACATCTTGACTATTGGTTGCAGTTGGAGTAAATCTTCCAGCTTCTATTATTTTTAGAAGTTTATTGTCCTCAACATCTCTCTCCTGATACTGTCTTACTGTTCTTCTGAATTTGATGAAGTTAAGAAGATTTTCAGAGTCTAGCTGAAAAGTATCCTCGCAATAATCAGTTACATCCTCCATAGGATAATCATCTGTAGAGACAGCTTTCATAGGGCAGATAGCAACACAGTGACCACACTTAAAGCAGTTTTTATTTTTAATTTGGGCTTTCCCATCGATTAGCCCGATATCTCCTACTGGGCAATCTTTTACACATAAATTACATCCGACACATTTTTCAATATCTACTTTAAACATTTTTATCTCCTTTTGAACTGTTATGGATATCTATATTATAACATAAAATTGATAATTTATTTATCTTTGAAAAATAGAATGAAATCTGATATAATGGCAGCAACAGTCATTTTTTAAAGGAGTTGGTAGTGTGAAGTGAGTTAGCTGATTTTTATATTCTCTTAGGTTAAGAGATTTTTTTAGTTAAATGAAATTTCCTATCGATTCTTTCTTTTCAGACCTTTTCTAGCTTTTCAATCTTATAAATTTCATTTGACAAAAAACGGTGCAGAGTGATGCAGATAAATTTGATTTGATAAATAAAATTATTTAACTACATAATGTGTAGTGTTTTTTTGTATTTTGAAAATTATATATTAAAGGGAGAAAATTATGAAAGTAAAAACAACATCAATAACATTTGCGGCAGTGGGAGTAGCTTTAAATATAGTCCTTGCACTAATAACAAAAGGAATTAAGATACCGTTTCTATTTATGGATACAATGGGGACAATTTTGGTAGCCTCTGTACTTGGACCATTTTTTGGAGGAGTAACAGGACTGATAACAAATATAATTACAGCTATGGTAAATAATCCGGTGGAGCTACCTTTTGCTATAGTGAATATGGCAATAGGTATCATAGTAGGATTAATTTCAAGAAAATTTGGTTTTTCAATAAAAACAGCAGTTATTACAGGAATTCTTTTATCTGTAGCGGCTCCTCTTATTGGAACTCCTATCGCAGTATATGTTTTTGGAGGACTTGCAGGAGGAAGTTTAGATATACTCACAGGATGGCTTGTAAAAAGTGGACAGAGAATTTTTACGGCGGCTTTTTTTCCAAGAATAGCTTCCAATCTTATAGATAAAACCCTTTCATGTGTGGCAGCAGCTGTTATCATCAGCAGAATTCCTGGTTCACTCCTCAACAAGATAAAGGGAGAGTAGAATGAAGAGAGGGAAAAAAATTATTTTTGTAGCCCACTGCATA
>JBOFCM010000020.1:0-11370 GCA_051646055.1 Fusobacteriaceae bacterium | reverse complement strand
AAATCATAGGTGTCAATACAAGGCACATCTCTTTAACGTGTGTTATACGGCAAATTACAGCTTTGTCAGAATAATTATTATTTTATGTAATTTTATTTGTTTTTCAACTCCTGTACCTCACTGAGTAATAACCCTGTTTTTTCAGCTATCAACTCATCTGGTAACAGATTTATCAGATTTTTAGCTAACTCTAGTTTAGCTTGTTTTTTTCGCTCTTCCTTGGCAGTATCAAAACTTATTGTTGAAATTTAGAAGTTTGTTTCAACTGTTGAAAGCCTCCTCATTAATCTCTTAATCATTCAATTCAATCCCTCTGAAGCCCCATTTTTAGGGCATTTCTGATTCTTGATTTTTTCTAGATATAAAAAAAGAGCTCCCATCTCTGGGAACCCCTGATTTTATTGACTTTTTTCGACCTCGTAAAATCGATTTTTAAAAATCATAGGTGTCAATACAAGACACACCTCTTTAACGTGTGTTATACGTCAAATTACAGCTTTGTCAGAATAATTGTTATTTCATGTAATTTTTTTAATTTTTAACTCCTGTACCTCACTAAGTATTTTATGCTATAATATATTAAAATCCAGTAAGGAGGCTAACGGAATGAACGGTAAAAATAGAAAAGATATAAAGCCTGGAATAGGGGTTATGATAGTAAAAAAAGAGGATCAGAGAACAGGTAAACTTACCCAGGGAGTTGTAAAGGATATCCTTACCAACTCTGCCACACATCCACACGGAATAAAAGTGAGACTTCAAGACGGAAATGTTGGAAGAGTTCAAGAGATAATTTTATAGACCCTTTCGGGTCTATTTTTTTTTTATTAAAATTTATAATATTACAAAAAGCACATTGTCCTTTATAGACTGCTCATATAAACTAGGATTAAAGCTGCTTCCCATAACCCATTCACGCATAAATTTCGCATGTTTTTCTGTGGTTCTTATACATTTTCTAGTACCTGGATAAGTTCCCAGATTGGCTTCTTTTATAGCTAGATTATACTCCCATCTTCCTCTCTCGCTGTTATCTAGAGGAGTACTATGAAGATATCCACCTCCTGAAAATCTTATTGCATCCTTGGCATATCCTTGCTCCTTTCCAAGTCCGTCATTATAGTACATTCTGCTTTTAGCTACAGCAGCTATAAAATGCCCCTTGGGAGTTTCATATCCTAATTCACTTACATATCCTGTTTTAGTATACATATAGGAAATCAGATGCCACTCTCCCTCAATTTTTTCAAATATCATTTTATTCTGATTGGCAATATCTACCACCACAGCTTTATTTATATTGCTATTTTTCAGATCTCTTTTTGAAGATAGACCTCCTCCTGGAACTATAAGAGACTCTTCTCCAGGAATAGATGAAACTTTTACTTTAACCGCACCTTCCTCTCTGTCCAATACCTCTACTACAGAACGGTCTGGGATAAATATCTTCTCACCCTTACTGTTAATTCCCACAAGACTTTGATCCGCTGTGGTTCCATATTTATCTTTCTCTCTCCTGTTGCTCTGATTAGCAGGATCTGGTCTGTATGTATCCACCACAGCAAGTTTATTTCCTGAATTATTAGCATTTCTCACAAAATCCAGAGCTGTATTCAGATTTTTTACTGCAGTGTCAAACCTGAAGGTTCTATACTCAACTAACTGATTGGATATAAATCCAACTTTCCCATTAGGCAGCTCAACCTTATACCATTCTGTTCCCTGAAAAGTTACTTTTTCAAGAGCTCTGAATCTCTCTGTGAATTTTCTTTTTTCTATTATGGCTGAACTTACAGTTGGCATCTCTCGTACATTTGCTGTTTCAGTTTTTATCAAGACATAACTCAGCGCTCTGGGATGTCTTTCATATTTAGATATAAATTTAACATTATCTGGAACTGTATGTGTGTATACCTCTAAAATTTGGTAATCTATTTTTTTTACTTCCTGTTTTCCAATCTTGATTTGTTCAACTTTTTCCTCAGTTCTATTTTCCAGTGTGGAGCATCCTGTAAGATACATCAAAAAAATCGAGAGTATAATTGCTTTTTTCATCAAAATCTCCTCCTCAAACTTTCTACCTTTAAAAGTATACCGAAGAGTTTTTTTATTTCCTTCTATTTAGATTTCATTTTATCCTTTAATTCTTCTTGCAATAAATTTGAATCTGTGATAAATTTATTGCAAGAAGAATTAAAATATCTTATATATAGCTTATATATACTCGAAATATGGTCGAGAGTTTCTACGTGGTACCGCAAATTCCACCCTATAGGCAAAAGTAAATCAGTTATGATTCGTCAATCTTAACTCCAATAGACTTTTGCTATTGGAGTTTTTTTATTTAAAGGGGGAAAAATGAAAATTTTAAAAAGTTTAACTGCTGCTGTAATCCTTTGCTCTGTCACCTTAAGTGCATATGGAAAAGAAAAAGTTTCTCTGATTGTTAAAAACGGAGAGGTTCTTACTATGAATGCTGGAAAAGAGAGAATAGCAAAGGGTGTTGTAGTTGTAGATGGAAACAAAATTCTGGAGGTAGGGGATGAATCTCTGCTGAAAAAGTATAAATCAAAAAAAATAATTGATGCCAAGGGTGGGATAATCATGCCTGGTATGGTCAATGCTCACAACCATCTTCCTATGATAGCTTTTAGAGGACTGGGAGAAGAGGGAATCCGTAACAGACTTTTTGCTTACTTCTTTCCTTTGGAGGGAGAAAAGCTGAGCAGAGACCTAATCTATAAGGCCACTGTCCATGGAACAATCGACATGGCCATGTCTGGAGTTACAACTTACGGGGATATGTATTACCATATGGACGAAATGGCTAAAGCCACAAAGGAAGTTGGTATCAGGGGAGTACTTGGAGAAACTGTAATTAAATTCCCAGTTGTAGATGCCAAGGAACCATACGGAGGTCTAGAATATGCAAAAAATTTCATAGAGGAGTATAAAAATGATGAGCTCATCACTCCAGCTTTCGGTCCCCATGCAGCCTATACAGTTTCAAAAGAGAAGCTTCAGGAGATTAATAAGATCTCTAAAGAGTATAATGTTCCTGTTATGATTCACGTAGCTGAATTTGATGATGAGGATAAGAGACTCAATCTGAAGGATGAAACTGTTGTCCAGTATCTTGATAATATCGGAGTCTTAGATGAAAATGTTCTACTGGCTCACGGAATACATCTTGCAGACAGTGACTTGGATATTATCAAATCTAGAGGAGCCTCTGTTTCTTATAATCCCATGGCCAATGCCAAGGGAGCTACTGGTATAGCCAAAGCCTACCAAATGCTGGAAAAGGGAATAGATGTAGGATTAGGTACCGACGGTCCCATGAGTTCCAATCAAGTTGATCTTTTCAGAACTCTGAGCTATGCATCAGCTATGCAGAGATTAAAATATAATGACAGAACCATTATGACTCCTGAAACGGTTATTGAGCTGGCGACTATAGGAGGAGCAAAAGCTCTTAATCTAGACAAAAAAATCGGTTCTCTGGAATCTGGAAAACTGGCTGATATAATCGTGGTAGAAACTGAGTCTCCCAACATGGTTCCCAACTATGATGCCTATGCAACTTTAGTATTCCAGGCCAATGGTTCTAACGTAAACACCACAATAGTGAACGGGAAAATAATCATGGAAAACAGAGAACTCAAAACTTATGATATGAAAAAAAATATGAAAAATATGAGAGAAATTGAGGCGGATATAGGGGAATTTGCTAAAGAACTTGCAAAAAAAGCCAAAGAACTCAATTAAAAAAACAGCTCCCTCTTCACACTTGGGAGCTGTTTTCATTCCATATTATTCAGAAAAATATTTTTGTGCCCAGCTTTCAAGCCCATCCAAGACCTCTACCAGATCCCTTCCCTTTTCTGAAAGACTATACTCCACCCTAGGAGGCACCTCAGGATATACTTTTCTTATAACCAGTCCGTCATCCTCTAAGGATTTTAGCTGTTCATTGAGCATCTTCTGAGTTACACCCTTGGTTTTTCTCTGAAGCTCCAAAAATCTCACTGGCTCTCCCTTGAGGTGACACATAATAACTGCCTTCCATTTTCCTCTTATGAACTCTACTCCCAGATCCAGAAGACATACAAACTGTTTATCCTTATACTCTACCATTTTTCACCTCTTTATTTTTCTACTCCTCTTCATATCTGTCAAAGGAAATTTTCTCATTTTGAAAACGGTCTATGAATCTGTTTTCTTCTTCTGTATAACCGAAAGTCACAACCGAGAAAGGAACTATATGCTCAGGGAGCTGGAAATATTCCTTCAGCTTTTGGCATCTTTCAGGTTCAGGATAAAATCCCAGCCATATCCCTCCCAGTCCTTCCTCCACTATCTGAAGCAGCATATTCTGAGTAGCTGCTGAAAGATCCTGAACCCACCAAAGATTGTCCTTTTGGACTTTCTTCATATTTCCCAGTACTACTATGGAAACCTTTCCCTTAGAAGCTGGAAGAGCATGGGGACTCATTTTGGATATTGCCTCCATCTTCTCCTGATCTTCTACCACTATAAATTCCCACGGCTGGAAATTGTGTGCAGAAGGAGCCTGCATCCCGGCTCTCAATATTCTTTCTATCTTTTCACACTCAACTTCCTTCCCATTAAACTTTCTTATACTTCTTCTATTGAATATCGAATCCATTTTTCCTCCTAATTAAAAAAATTTTATAAATCTCTACCCCTTTATTTTACTTTACATAAAAAAACTTATCAAGTAGGCACTTTTTCGTAAGATTTGGAATTCCAACTCTTTTAAAAACATTTTAGAGAATTTTTATATCTAAAATGAAAACGACAAAAAAACTCCAGAGAGTCCTGTAGACCCTTTGGAGTTTTTATTTTAAACTTTAAATTTATTTTATATTTTCAGCTGCTTTTTCACCAGCTATTTTTCCAAATACAGTTATATCAGTTACAGCATTTCCACCGATTCTGTTACCTCCGTGTACTCCTCCTGTAATCTCTCCAGCTGCATATAGCCCAGGAATAGCTTTACCGTCTTTATCTAAAACCTCTGTAGAGTCATTGATACGAACTCCTCCCATAGTATGGTGAACTGCAGGAGAAACCTCAATTGCATAGAAAGGTGCTTTAACTATCTCTCTTGGAAGTCCTTTTTTAGCAAAATCCTTGTCCTCTCCATTTTTTACAAAACCGTTGTATCTCTCAATTGTAGATTTAAGCTCTTTTGCATTCATACCTATTATTTTAGCCAGACCCTCTACTGTGTCAGATTCTTTAGTCAATCCTTTTTTCACATAGCCGTTGATTGCTGATAGGTTTTCTCTAGTCCCCTGATCAAATATTAGGAAAGCTGATTTTCCAGTTTGAGCAAGCTCAGCCTTAGAAACAACATCTCTTGTTTCTAACTCATTGATAAATCTTTTTCCCTCTCTATTTACAAGAATAGCTCCCTCTCCTCTAACACTTTCAGTAATCATATCTGTAGCATTATGAACAACTGTAGGGTGAGTCTGAATCTGGTTCATATCTACAAGATCTCCTCCAGCTTCCTGAACAAGTTTGATTCCCTCTCCAGTGATAGCAGGATTATTAGTTGATCCGAAACCTTTCAGATTTGGATTGTACTCAGAAACCATCTCTGGGTTTGCCCCAAATCCACCTGTTGCCATGATTACAGCTTTAGAATGAATTTGGTACTCTTTCCCTTTAGATTTTACAAGGACTCCATGAACTTTCCCATCTTTTTTCAGGATTTTTACAACTTCACTGTCAGTTCTTAGGTCTACTCCAAGTTTTTCTAAGTTAGAGTTAAGTGCATCTACAATAACAGGACCAACAGCTTTTCCTCCAGTAGGTCTGTGGATTCTCTTAACACTCTGTCCTCCTGAAAATGAAACTTCAGTTAGATCTGTTCCCTTGGCAATTAGCCAGTCGATAATATTTTTTGATTCCTCTGTAAGCTTCTTTAGAAGTGTAGGATTGTTTAGATTTTTTCCACCCTTCATAGTATCTGCATAATAAAGTTCTGCTGAATCTTCTATTCCCAGCTGCTTTTGAATTTTAGTATCTGCAGCATTGATTCCTCCTGTGGCATAATTTGTATTTCCTCCTACCATAGGCATCTTTTCAAGAAGAATTACTTTAGCACCTTTCTCTGTGGCAGCAAGAGCAGCAGAAAGTCCGGCTCCTCCCCCTCCTACAACAACTATATCAGTGTTCGTATCAGTATACTCCACGTTAGTAGCTACTTTTTTATTCCCTTTGCTCAGAGTCAACCCTGCCATAGCCACAGCTTTTCCCACAGCTTCCTTTATTCCATCACTTGTGAATGTAGCTCCTGCCACGTTGTCCACATCTAGAGACTGGGTATCAATAATATCCTTATTGATCTTATTCATAGCTTTTTTTGTAAATCCTGATTCTTCATGCTTTACTACATCTATTCCTGTAATCTTTTTATCCTCTACAGAAAGTTTAATCTGGATACTTCCATTGTACCCCTCTCCAGTAGCAATATATTCTTTAGGTTTTGCCATGGCAACAGCAGAAACTAAAGAGACCATCAATAAAATCTTCTTAAACATTTCAAAAACTCCCCTTTTCGTATTTTTTGTCAATTAAGACAATTATATCCTAATTTCTATTTGATAAGCTAATATTAATTGTTGTATAATAGTTATAAGTTTTATTTATAACAGGAGGAACTATGGATTTAGATAGATTAAGATATATTATTACCGTGGGGGATGAGAGAAGTTTTTCCAAGGCTTCCAAAAAGCTTTTTATCTCCCAGCCTGCTCTGAGCCAGTATATTTCCGCAGTTGAAAACGAGCTGGGCTGCACACTTTTTGACAGAAAAAGTATTCCCCTTACAATTACTTCTGCAGGGGAGATTTTCATAAAAAGATCCAAAGAGATCATCAGTCTGAAGCACAATATGGTAAAAGAGATTGAGGACCTGACTAAAAATTTTGCAGGAACCCTGACTTTTGGAATTTCACCCTTCAGAAATGCCTACATTCTTCCCAAGTTTATCCCAGAATTAAAAGGGGCTTTTCCCAATGTGAAGATTAAGGTAATCGAAAAACATGCAATGGAGCTGGAAAAAGATCTGGAGAAGGGAGTTGTGGATCTCATTGTTACCTCTCTTCCTCTTACCAGCAAAGAGTTCGATTTTATCCCTTTTTGCAAGGAGGAAACCTTTATCGTCACCCCTAAAGAGGAAAGATTTTTAAACTTGGCCAGGGATGGAGAGATTGGAATCCCTGATTTAAAGGATGAAAACTTTATACTTCCCTACGAAAGGATTAAACTCCGAGACGAAATCAACATCCTTTTTTACAACAACCATCTGTTCCCTAATATCTTTCTGGAAACCTGGAATCAGGAGAGTACCCTCTCCCTTGTAGAGTCAGGGATGGGTATCGGATTTGCCTCAGAGATGAGCCTTAAGCTTGGAAAATGGCATGAGGATCTCTACTTTTTCCCTATAAAAAACAACAGAATTATAAGGACCTTTGCCATCGTCTATAGAAGGGGAAAAAAGTTTAACGACATTGAAAATAAATTTGTTGAGATACTCACTAAAAACTTCAAAGATTTTTAATTAAAATTTATAATCAAATCCTGTATAGAATCTTCTTTCAGCTGCTGGATCGTAAACTTTTCCATCGCTACTGCTACTGCTTTTGCTTACACTGTTATAATATTTTTCATTAAATAGATTGTTTATTCCAGCATAAATTTTTAACTCTTCATTGAATTTATAGTTGATATCTAAACCTGTGACTATATAGCTGTTAACTTCTCCAGATAAATTGCTCTGATCTAGATAATATCCATCTTTATATGTTGCAGATAGGGTTGTTGAAAGTTTTTCTGTAAAGTCATAGGTCCCTTTTACATTCAGAGAGTATTTGGACACTCCTGGAATATAATTCCCGGAATATTCTCCAC
Organism: Fusobacteriaceae bacterium; assembly: GCA_051646055.1. GTDB lineage: Bacteria > Fusobacteriota > Fusobacteriia > Fusobacteriales > Fusobacteriaceae > JAGNZR01. The sequence goes on along the minus strand of JBOFCM010000020.1, from coordinate 3,423 downwards.
TTTTTATCTTAGCTTCAACCAGGGTAAATCCTTGAGAAAGAGTTAGTTTTCCAAAGTATTGTTCACTGGAAAGCTCAACTCCTGTTCTCTCTGTTTTTCCCATGTTGATAAATTCCCACCATGTAGGCATGGATCCTATCTGTAAAATCTCATCCTCTGTTAATGTATGGAAGAGAGTTAGGCTGAAAAACATATTTTTATAGGCATCCTTTAATCCTATTTCAAAATTCTTAAATCTTTCTGCTTCCAAACTATTCTCAAGGTATCCTAAAGTTTTATCCTGAGGTTTATCTATAAGCTCTGAAGGAGCTGGAGTTCTAAAACCAAATTCTCCTCTAGTATATATATTTCCTGTATCAGAGTACCTGTAGTTAAACCCTAGTTCATAGGCATCATTCTCCATTTCCCTGCTATTTTTAAAGTTTGATGAGCTTCTTACTGTAGGATTGGCTCCCATCTCCAAAGGCGGTCCGAAAGTATATAGCGACAGGGATCTTCCTGTTTTATATTCACTTCTCTCTCTTCTATACCCCTGTGTAAAATCCCAATTTCTGTAGCTGTATCTGTTCAGTATGAATGCTGCTAAACTTTTTTTGGAGAAAATAGCATCATAATCCAGGTACATTCCCAGATAACCAGGTTCTCCAATTCTTTTTGCCTCCATATCTTTGTAATCAATACCTCCTATTATCTCTCCGTTGGCATACTCATATTTAAGTTTAGGACTAAAAACAAATTTTTTATCATGGAATACCCCTACACTTTCCTGAGCTTTTGAAGTAAAAGTCGGCATCTGATAAACTTCCATCTGGGAAGACCATCTGTTTTCTGTATTCTGATAATTTATATCCAGATTCAACGAAAGTTTTTCCGAAAGATTACTTTTATAATTTAAAGCTATCAGATCTCTAGTAAGTTCACTTTGGGAAGGTGAATCCCAAGGATTTACCTCTCCAGACCCTCTTCTGTCTTCATTTAGCTGTTCCCTAGTGAGCATAGATGGAGATTTGGAATCCTCCTCTGCTCTGGAATATTTTAATATGATTTTATTGGAGTCATTTATCTTATAATTAACTGTACCCTGTACAAAATGTTTTTCAGCATCATTTCCATCTCTATAACCATCAGTAGATGCTCCTGAATAATCTAACTGAACTAACACTTTATCATTGAATCTATGACCTGTTCCCAGTTCAAGCTTCCTCTCTTCCAAACTTCCAACTTTAGAATTCAGATAATTGGAGGCTACTCCCGATTCCACCTTGGTTATAATATTTATAACTCCCCCTACAGCTCCATCACCGTAAACTATACTTCCCCCTCCAGGAATAACTTCTATTCTCTCTATATTTCCTATAGGGATGGTATCAATAGGTAAAACTCCGTGGGCTGGATCCAAAGGATTTATGTTAACACCATCCACTAAAATCTGCACATTGGATTTTGCCTTGGAGACTCCCTGTCCTCTCAGATCCACAAAAGATCCGAAAGTATTGCTGAATACAGTTATTCCTGGAAGTCCATTGAGTGCCTCTGTAATATTTTCAAAGTTCTGATTTTCTATATCCTTAGTGGTTATAATATTTATATTTTTATCCGTTTTCTCCAGAGTAGTTTCAAATCCCCCAGTGGATATTACACTCTCATTTAATTTTATCCCCCCGTCATCATTGGCATATAAAACTGCTGAAATTATAAAACTACAAACTGCGATTTTCTTTTTCATTTTTTTCTTCCCCCTATATTTTATTTCTTGAAAGGAGTTTAACACCTAATATTTTAATTGTCAAACTATTTTTTACTTTTATTTAAATTTAAAAAGTATTTGACTTTATAGATAAAAAGAATTAAAATAGAAAAAACTTAAAAATCAAAACTGTGAGGTGGTTTTATTAAAAATTATTTATATTTCACTTTGGGAATATTGTCTGTTTTTTCAGGTGTTCTAGGAATATTTCTTCCTTTGATTCCTACTACTCCCTTTATTCTTCTGGCAGCTTTTTGCTTTGAAAAAAGTTCCCCTAAATTCCATAACCTTTTGCTCAATAGCGGGTATTTAGGGAAATATATCAGAGATTATCAAGAAAAAAAAGGAATAACTTTGATTAACAAAGTAATATCTATATCTCTTCTAAGCTTTGGAATTTTCAAAGGTTATATTTCTGTCACTTCCGAACCTATGAAAATTATCTTTATAATCATCTATTTCTCAGTTGCTTTTCATATATTAAAATTAAAAACAGTAAATTAGGAGGTTTTATGTTTAAAGAAAGATTAAAGTCCCATCACGATGTTAAAAATATTATCAATTCAAAAATAGGAAGAAAACTTGCCACGCCTTTAGCTCTCTACCGGCTCTTAAATTCTACTCCATTGGAAAAAGATGGAGGAATTTATGTACACACACCCTTTTGCGACAAGATATGCTCTTTTTGCAATATGAACAGAAAACAGATAGACAATGACTTAGAAGAGTATACTGAATATCTGATTAAAAAAATGGATAAACTTGGAAAAAAAACTTATATCCAGCAGAAAGAGTTTTCTGTGGTATTTTTTGGTGGAGGAACTCCCACCATATTCAAGCCCCATCAATTAAAAAAAATCCTCACCTCTTTGAGAGAGAATTTTCTTTTAAGAGAGGGATATGAATTCACTTTTGAAACTACACTTCACAATCTTACAGATAAAAAACTCCATATACTCCAAAGTTTTGGAGTAAACAGACTCAGCATAGGTATCCAAACTTTTTCTGACAGAGGAAGAAAAAGTCTGAACAGGACCTATGATCAGGCTACGGTTATCAGAAGAGTTAAGGAGATTAAAGAAAAATTTAAAGGTCTGGTGTGTATCGATATTATATATAATTATTTAGGAGAGACGGTAGAAGAGATTAAAGAGGATGCAAGAATACTGACCGAGCTCAATGTGGACAGTTCAAGTTTTTACTCACTGATGATACATGAAGGATCTCATCTGTCCAGTGTTCTGGATAGTGAGGGTAGAGATTCTCTTTCCAGTATAGAAAATGATAAAAATCTTCATCATGAGTTCTTAAGAAGAGCTTTAAGAAGGGGTTATTCAGTTCTCGAGCACACCAAAATTACTTCAGGAAGAGATTCTTACAACTATATAAAGAATGTCCACCAACTGAAGGATCTCATTCCTATTGGAATTGGAGCCGGAGGAAGAATTGGAAATTTAGAGATATATAACCTAAATAAATTCGTGACTTTTTATGCCAAAGACAGCCCTTTAAAGAGAAGGCTCCAGCTTCTGAGCGGTGCTACTCAATATCACACTGTAAGCCTTAAATCTCTAAAAGAGATCTGTGGAAAGAGCTATGATAAAATTTTTGAGATTTTACTTCAGCTGGAGAATAAAAAATATATAGTGATTGATTCTATTAACTCCACTTATTCC
>JBOFCM010000019.1:0-2691 GCA_051646055.1 Fusobacteriaceae bacterium | reverse complement strand
TCCATCTTTGGATCTAAAAGTTGTACTATCACTCTATCAGCTCCTTTTAATAATTTTCTCATCAATAACATTGGAAAATTTCTGAAATAACTCTCTATATTCAGTTTTTATTTTTTCGTAAATCTCCCACGCTGTTCCCTGTTCATCTGTTAAAAATAATATTTTACCCTCTTTATCAACATAGCTTTTTAATTTTTCATTTACAATTTTTTTATAATCAATTACATCTACCGTAAATTGGAGATTGGATTCTTTAAAGTTATCTGTAAGTTCCAAAATAATATCTTTTCTAAAAGCAACAGCTAAATCTATATCTGAATAATTTTTAAAATCTCCTCTAGCTCTTGAACCGAATATTTTTACCCACTCAATTTCCTTAGAATAAATTTTTAATATATCTATGATTAGATAAAACTCACTTTCTTTTAATCCAAACACTTTTCACATCCTATCATGTTATTCTTCTATATTATACACCTTCAATTTAGAAAGGGCAATATTTGCATGAAAAAGAGCAGGAAAATCCTGCTCTGATTTCTTTCATATTTATTTTACAATAATATTGAGTGACATATCCGAATGACCGCTTCCGCATGGAACACTGCATTTAGCCTTGTAGATTCCTGGTTTTTCAGGTGTTATCTCCACAGACATGGATTTATTATCGGTAGCCTTAAGGTTGAATCCCAACTCTTTAGAAGCCAGACCGTGACTGCCCCCTGAACTGCTTAGAGTAAGCTTGACCTTTTCCCCTGCCTGCAGAACAATTTCCTGGGGAACATATCCATATCCAAAGGAATCTATGACTATCTCCTTCATCTCTCCCTGTGCACTAATTGAAAAAGCCAGTGTGAAAAACAAAACTTTTAGAAATTTCATACTCTCATCTCCTAGAAAAATTTTTATTTTATGAACTTTATCTCTTAAGTCTACCTAAAAAAATCTTTCTATTCAAATTTTAGTATATGATTTTTATTATTTCTTAACCAATATCAGGTTGAGCCATTTTTCATCTTCTCTTCCTTCTCTTACATCTCCTGAAACCCAAATTTGAATCTCTTTAAACTTTATTTTTTTCAATATTTCATAAATTCTTTCTTCTGTAAAACAAGTGAAATTTCTTCCGTTTTTTTCATAATCCTCATCCCCATATTTAAAGGATGCATAGAGACTTCCTCCGATTTTAAGAGCATGGAAGCATTTTTTTAAAGTAGTTTCCATCTCTTGAAATGGAACATGAAGAAGAGAAGCACAAGCCCATATTCCTCCAAACTCCTCCCTAAAATCAATATCTCTCATATCTTTTATCAAAACTTTCTGCCCTATATATTCTTCGGCTTTTTTTGCCAGAGATTCTGAAATATCCAAAGCAGTTACCTCATACCCTTTTTCTATAAAAAATTTTGAGTCTCTTCCGCTCCCACATCCCAAATCTAAAATTTTTACTTTCTCTTTTTTAAAATTAACTTCTAAAGACTCTATAAATTTTTTATAGTGCTCTTCCATATCTGCATTTACTGTATCATTAAAAAATTTTTCTACATTCTTATTATAATAATCCATCTATCTCTCCTTCTCCCCCTAACTTTTCATAATATTTTTTCAAATCTTCCACCATGACCATCTTTAATTTCTCCAAACTTTCCCTGTCCAGTTTTTCCCAAAGATGATAGCTGAATCCTATGTTTTTTAGATCACTGCTGTGATAGATAAATCTTTTTCTTTCAAATTTTTCAAAAGGGTTATTTATCATATTTCTACTTATCTCTTTATCATTCTCAAGATATTCCAAAGTATACGGGCATCCCTTCTTATCCACAGGAAGATTATATTCCAGACGCTTCTTGTAATAGTTCCGATAGGTGGATTTAACTTTTTGGAAATCAGCCTCTCCATCTTTATCTAAATTTTTGAGAAGGGAGAGTATAAATACAATTTTATATGAAAAAGTATAGTCTTTTTCACCTATAAACTCCCAAAAATCTTCCCCTATAGTCTCCTTTGTTCTTCTCTTTAATTTTTTTAAAATTCTTATCTCTTCTGTTTTTTCCTTTTTAAACTTATAATACCTGTTCCTTCCCAAACTCAGTGTATAGTCTGCTTCTATCTCTCCCTTTTTCACCCAAGAGTTCACTGTCCCTGTGGAAAGGAAAAGCTCCCTTGCAAGTTCCTCGGCACTTATCATATCTCCATATTTTTTCTGGAATGTTTCTATATCCACTTCTACTAGATTTTTTTCCCTCTCTAGAAGGTAGTCTATATATATCAATTCTCCTAAAAAATCAGTTTTTCCTGTCATAGCATCTCCAAAGGGAGTATAAAAAGGATTATTAAAAACTGCATTACTGCTCCATGGTACAGCATTAAATCCATAGTTATCCACCACATCTATGAGATAGAGTGCCTCTTTTCCCTCTGCCTTTCTTGTCCCTCTTCCCAACTGCTGATAATACAGAACCTTTGACATGGTTGGTCTTGCCATAACTATAATAGAGGTTGTTGGGGCATCCCATCCCTCTGAAATAAGCTGACATGAACAGAGAAATCTTATTTTTCCATCCAAATATTCTTTGAGATGCTTTTCGCTTTCTCTAGCATTTCCGGAAACTGCCCTGGCACTTATACCTCTCTCATTGAGAAGTTTTGCCATAATTTCACAATGCCTGAGGTTTACACAGAAAATTATTCCCT
>JBOFCM010000018.1:0-1269 GCA_051646055.1 Fusobacteriaceae bacterium | reverse complement strand
TATCCTAATCCCAAACTCCTGCTTCTTCCAGACAAAATCTCCTCATCCTAATCTCCTGCCTCTTCCAGACAAAATCTCCTTAAACTAAAATCCCGCTTCTTCCAGACAAAATCTCCTTATACTAAACTCCTGCTTCTTCCAGACAAAATCTACTCATTTTAAACTCCTGCTTCTTCCAGACAAAATCTCCTAATCCCAAACTCCTGCTTCTTCCAGACAAAATCTCCTCATCCTAAACTCCTGCTTCTTCCAGACATAATCTTCTCATCCTAAACCCCTGCTTCTTCCAGACAAAATCTCCTCATCCTAAACTCCTGCTTCTTACAGATCATAATCTTCTTAATGTAAACTCCTGTTTCATTCCAATTAAAATCCTTTATCCTAAACTCTTGCTTCTTCCAGATCATAATCATCTCATCCTAAAATTCTTCTTCTTCTTCCAGATCATAATCATCTTATCCTAAACCCCTGCTTCATCCCAGTCCTAATCCTTCCACTCTAAACTCCTGCTTCTTCCAGATCCCTGCCATCCCATCCTCAGCCCCAGCTTCATCCATCTTTATACACATCTTTTTCATCTCCTACAATCATAAACTACTGTTTCATCCAAAGTGTACTGCTTCCATGAAAACAACCCAACTATTTCAACCATAATCCAACCTAACCAACCAAAACTCCTGCCAGTATCCAGATACAGCATGATACCCTGCTGCTTACAGGGTCATCCAACATCTGACTATTACTGCCATCCTGCTGACTACACACTTCTGCTTTATCCAGATCAATACTTTTTGAGGAAAGTAAATGGTTTTAAAGATTCTTTGGACAGTTAAAGGTTCCTTTTCACATACTTCAAAATAAATTCTTCAAAAAATGTATCTTCTTAGGTTCCTCCAAGAAGTTTGATGTAAATTCCTACCAAAAAAAGTATAATAGCCGTAGATTTGCACTTATTAATCTGATGGCAATTTCAGTTGAAGAAAACTGGAGATTGTAGAGAAAACCCTGCTTGCACATGCAAAGAACCACATAAAAAACACTGAAACAAAACCGAAGTTTATTTTTAGACCTTGGATCTGCGAAAGCAACATCAAATTCAAATTATTTGTGTGACCTAAATTGAATCTGTTGATAGGTTTTGGGACTTTGTGATTGGAAGCAAGGGGTTTCCTCATCAGAAGAGCCATGTAGGACCCTTTTATCCAGGCTAATAACCCATAATATTTCAATGTATCCTTGAAGTAATTTTTAAAGTATATTGAGATTATT
>JBOFCM010000017.1:0-3297 GCA_051646055.1 Fusobacteriaceae bacterium | reverse complement strand
TGTTCCACTTCCACTTATTTGTATTAAAGTTCCAGTATTAGTAGGAGTTCCTGTGCTATAAGCAAATATTGTAGTTCCTGTTACTCCTTCTAAGATTGTAAAATTTTGTCCATTGTTTGTGTATACACCTCCTAGAGTTACAGTTGCTGAAGTAATTGTAAACCTATAAAGAATAGTAGGGGCAGTTAATGTTGGGATACCCCTCCCTTCAACTATAGCCCCGTGATTGTCTGTAGCCCCTAAATAAAAAGCGGCTCTTCCAGCTGAGTACGATGTAGTCTCTGTAATTCGAATTGGGGCTGTACCTGGGGATGAGAATGCTGTAGCCCCTGCAGTAAATGTCAATGAATGCTGAGCAGGAGTTACAGTATTGTATGTACTAATAGTAGTGGCATTATCTAATTCTCCCCCAAGAATTACATTTCCTGATGAGAAACTCAATCCATTATCTGCCCCAACAGTTATCAGTGCACTTAGTGAAGTGTTTATCCATTGACTAGTTGCCCCATTATATTGTAGAAGATCTCCTCCTGCTATTGATGTAATTGTAACATCCGTAAGATCATTCAGAGCTTTGTTAATCGTAAATGTTCTATCAGCAGTAAGATTCTGTGTAACCCCATCTATAGTCAAGTTCCTAGTTTGAGGAACATATGTAGTAGCTGCAGTAGATGATAATAAATATCCAGCAGTAGCATGGTTACCCCATCCAAATGCTGTATCCCAGTTACTTGAGTTATCAGTTAGATAAGTAATTGTCCCTGCTGTAGACTTGACTATTCCTGTCCCTGACAGAGCAGCTTGTTTAGAGTTAAAGGTTATCCAGTTAGCTGAGCTTAAGTATCCATCTTGTGTAGAACTAGCTTGCAGAATACTAAGAGTTCTATCTGCACTTAAGTCTCCCCCACCTTGCAGTGGAGTTGTAGTAGCTATTTGTCTTGTTGATGCTATTGCCCCAATCCCAGCTGCAGTATAGTTAGGGATATTAAGTACATTAGCTATCAGAGTTGCTGCCCCACTATTCCCTGTAGTAGTTAACGAGCTAAGTCTTTGTGAGTAAGCAGTATTCCAATCTGAAGAGTTATTAGTTACATACGAGATTGTTCCCCCTGAAGAATTCACCAGACCAGTCCCAGTCAAAGCTGCTTGGTAATCTGTCCCTGCAGTTGCAGCTGAGATAGCAGTTCCATTCCCCTTTAATAACCCTGTTACTGTAGTGGATAAAGTCAGAGTTGGGTTAGTAGCATTTAAGTCTGATACCCCTGCTAGTCCATTAGCTGTAGCAACTGATACTCCAGTCACTCCTCCAGGTCCTCCCCCAGTCCCTGCTATAGTAACTGTTACAACTGACCCTGCTACTGTTGCAGTTACAGGAGTTCCAACAAACTTAATCTGTGATGGGTTAGTGATAAGAGATGTAGTCTCATCAAAGATCTCTAAACTATTTTGCTTATTATTAAACGTAGTCCAGTTAGCAGAAGACAAGTAACCGTCTTGAGATCCTGTGGCAACTTGAATAGAGAATTGCCCTGTAGTATTATTGTAAGATAATGGACTTAGAGCTGACAAGTCTGTTAGCCCGATAGCCCCTAAAGAAGTCAGAGTATATAAAGGTCTTCCACCAGCAGTTACCCCATCCCCCATGTATACCTGATATGTATCAGTAGTGTATAGGAATTCCCCTTGCTCAGGAGTTATTGAAGTTCTGTCTGCTGATAATCCACGACGTATTCTAAGAGCCATTCAGTTTTAGTTTAGTAAGTCCCACAGTCTATAAGTACATTCTCATTAGGGGTGAGAAAAGCCCCGCAGTCAATAAGCACATTAGAGTTAGTACTAACCCCACTACTTGTAGCAGTAGATGTAATAGTAGTAACCCCATTATCAGTTGTGAGAGTAATCCCAGTCCCAGCAACAAAGTAACTAGACAGATACTCAAACCTAAACGAGTCTAGTCTGTCTGGGTATACCTTAGCTACAAGTACTTGATTATGTCTGACATCATCTTGCCTGAAAGCCTGCCCATAATTCGAAGTAATGTCTACATCTATAAGCTGCTTAAGACTAGTCTGTACCTTATTTACCTTTCCAGATTTCATCAGTTCTTCTTGATATGAGCTTGTATTCTAAGATGAGTCTTCTCTTGCTCTGCAGCCATAATAGCCATCACTCCTCTCAGCTCTTCATAAGACAGCTGACAGATAAACTTCTCATCTTCATCTAGGAACTGCACAACTTTATCGTCTATGTAAACTAACATATACGTACAATTCTCATCTCCTGTAGTAAACGGAGGCTGATACATCCCTGCTTTAATGTTAGTTGGCATAGTAAGAAAATTTTGTTTAAAGGTACGAAAACTTTCTCATATGGACACACCTATCCCCTTAGAGATTTTTTGTTTAAAATTGAGTTTCAGTTATGCCGTCTTTAGCCTTCGGTGGGACATTCCATTCTTCCCTATAGTCGTAATCCACCCCATAACCTTATGTCAATTCCGTTTTAGTAACTATTGGGGACAACTTTCGTACTCTATGTAAGTTAACTTGTTAAGAATGAGTACAATAGAACCCAACGTCTGACCCCCTACTTACCTTCTGGCCCTCAGGGGTGATCGTCTTAGTTGACGGTTACTGTATGCAAATGTATACAATTAACCCTGACCTCGAGAGATTTTTTTGTAAAGTTTAGAACTTTTTAGTTTTGAGAACTTCTTTTTAGAATGTACCCCTGGTCTTTTCTTCCTAGGGTTTGGGGACCATGAGTTTACAGTATTGACTTTAGCCATGATGTTATGTTTCTGTTTTGGGGTAAATTTAGTATAAAATGGAATTAGATGTAAAGTTAGATTTAGTATCTTCGTACCTTACAATTTAAATTTAAATTTCCTATGTTCCCAATTTCATCAACTAACGAAGAGAAAGTTCTCGTATCTATTAACCCAACAACTGCTGCTGGTAACCCTGCACCTGTTGACGGAGTTCCTACCTGGACTGTAGTATCTGGAGACTGTACTGTAGAACCATCTGCTGATGGTCTATCTTGCTACATCATCTCTGGCCAACCTAACGTAGCCAACCTCGTTGAAGTATCTGCTGATGCTGACCTCGATGCTGAAGAAGTTCGTACTATTACTGAAACCATCGTTTACACAGTAGTAGCTGCTGAGGCTCAAGCTCTTGGAATCGTAGCTAATGTTGAACCTAAATAATCCTAAGTCATGATACTTAACGTATACTTCGACAATGCAACTGTCTACAACTTTGAAAGACTTGACGTTATCGTTGGTCAGAAATT
>JBOFCM010000016.1:0-10092 GCA_051646055.1 Fusobacteriaceae bacterium | reverse complement strand
GTAATGGCAGTGCCAGTGTAAGTGCCTCTCCAGGTCTCAGAGCCCGGACTGTATATCCCTTTATGCTGTTTCCTGTTTTCTCCCATTTTATAGGGGCAGAGTCAGTACTTCCGTAGCTTCCCACGGTGAAATTCACCTTACTGCTGTCAAAATTTTCCGGAAGATTTATCAGAAACTCCACCCTACTGATAGAGGTGTCCCACTCGTTTCCTATCAGGTTATAGTATACCTCGTCATATTGGGCTATTCTGTCCCATCCCATATTGTAGGAGTAGGAGATAAGATAGTCCTTCAGACCTGTAATTGTCCTGTTGGGGTCCCCTATTCTCAGATTTACCCCTGTGCTGAAGTTCTTACTGCTATAGGGTGCTCCCTTTACATCTATATTTTTCAAACCTATATCCCTGCTTCCATAACGGGAGGGGATGCTCCGGATTATCCCTCTTTTAGGAATCTGAAAATCCGCAGTTATACTTTCCTTGACAGAGTAACGGTTATCGACAGATATATCTATATCTATCCTGTAGTTTTTTATAAGGTATCCGTTTTCACCTAAAGCAAAGGTAAAAAGAAGAAAGAAAAGGGCCAATATCCCCTTTACTCTTTTCATAATCAAAACTCCACCTTAACATTTTCTCTCTCTGTCTCATTCTTAATCTCAAAATATGGATATTTCTGGAAGTTCATTATTCTGGCTATTACCACGCTTGGGAAAACCTCACACTGAGTGTTGTAGTTCTTCACAGTTCCGTTGTAATATTTTCTTGCCTGAGCCAGATCCTCCTCAATCTTTTTTAGATCTCCCTGAAGAGTCATAAAATTAGCGTTGGCCTTCAGATCTGGATAGGACTCTGACAGAGCAAAGAGTTTAGACAGGGCACCTGTCATCATATTCTCATTGGCTATCTTGTCCTCTATAGAGTGAGCAGTGGCATAGGTATTTCTCGCAGCTATGACTCTCTCCAGAGTCTCGCTCTCATGTTTAGCATATCCCTTCACTGTATTCACCAGGTTAGGGATGAGGTCATAACGCTTCTTCAGATACACGTCTATGGTAGAAAACCCCTCTTCCACCATATTTTTCATCTTAACAAACCCGTTATAGACACCAATAAAATAGATTACAATTACAACCAGCAGTACTAATAAAATTATTCCAACCATTTTTTTCCTCCTTTAGCTTATAGTATCTTCATCTTTTACGTTTATCTTACCCTTAAAACCCTTTTCCAGTGCTGTATTCACTATTTTCCGCAGGGACTCTGTAAACAGAAGTCCACTGGCTATGGCAAAAGCTATAAATATTGAATCCAGAAAATTTTTCAGGGCCAGATCATATTTCTGAGTCACCAGATAGAGCATAGTGTAGTACATATTGTATCCCGGTACCAGAGGTATTATCCCTGGTATAATATAGATAATTGTCGGCTTTCTATTCCGATTGGAGACTATACTGGCCAGAGCCCCTATCACCATTGTGGCAAAGAAATATGGAAATATAACTTCCCCAGTGGTGAGGTACAAACTCCGATATGCTACCCAGCCCAGCCCTCCTATTACACTGGATATTATTACATCCAGCCTTGGACAGTTTATAAATACTGCAAATCCCCCTGTGGCTATGGCCGACATAAGAAAATGCATATAAATAGGAAATTTATCCATTGATAACACCTCCAAAACTGCTCCAGATATGGAGTGCTCCTCCTATTCCTATCCCTATGGACAGTGCTGTAAGAAAGGCTTCAACTGCCCGCACCGATCCTGAGATCAGCTCTCCCGACACCAGGTCCGATATGCTTTTGGTTATGGATATCCCTGGCAGAAATGGCAGTATAGATCCTATTATTATAGTGTGGTATGAGTCTGTATAACCATAATAGTCCGCAGTTAGAGAACACATCCCTATATAAAAACATGAGATTATGGTTCCCAATATGGGAGTTATACTCATAGCATTTATATACTTGGTCAGAACAACTGCTGAAGTCACAATAATAAAGGTTATCAACCATTCCAAAATTGATATATCAAAAAGTGTTACAAAGGCTCCTGCCGAGCATCCCACTGCAAAAATTTTGGTCCAGTAACCATAGCTTTCCATCTTATCCAGCCTTTTCAAAAGATAAAGTGCTTTATCAAAATCTATGTTTTTATCCTTTACCAGGTTCATCACAAAGGCGTTTACCAGGGCCAGCCTCATAAGGTTTATTCCCCGCTCCTTTATACTTTTCATAAAAGTTACTCCGTGCTCCCTGTCATCTCCCACTATTAGGAGAGTAGGAGTCACATAGATACTGGCATAACGGAAACCCTGGGATTCGCATATGAGCCTTCCCAAACGCTCCACCCTGTTTGTTTCTCCCCCGTTTCTCAGAACTAGCTCCCCCACAAAAAGGGCCAGTCTGTAAACTTTTTCTTTTCTTCTTCTCTCATCTTCCATGTTTCTACCCCTTGTTAATATATATATAAGCTCTGTTACGTCCTGCCTTTTCCCTATCTCTTCTGTGAGAGTGGAGACTCCTGTCCCTGTATGTGCAGAGGTTACTGCAGATCAGGTTATCTTCTGGAATCCCATAGTCCAGAAGCAGGTTGTAATTGAATCTCTCGTTGTGGAAAAAAATTTTTCCCTCCATCTCCTGGAAAACTCCCTCCAGTATCCCAGGGGAGAAGTTTTCTTTAAAATCCCTGTAGAACTCTTCTGAAACCTGATAGTTTTGGGGTGATATCCCTATTCCTATCCCTACCAGTATATCCTCCAGTTCCGAACCGTACTCGCTCCTAAATCTCTCCACCATCTCCAGGGCTATCTTCTGAAAGCTTCCTTTCCATCCCGAATGACAGAGACCTACAACCTCCCTCTTCCTGTCATAGAAATATAGGGCCAGACAGTCAGCATGTTTGGTGTACAGGACCAGATCTTTTCTGTGGGTCAGGAGTCCGTCACAGTCAGGATATGGAATCCTCTCCATCTCCTCTTTTTCAGAGATCACTCTAACATTTTTCGAATGGGTCTGATACCCGTGGATTATCTTCCGATTTTTTTCAAACTCCAAATATGGAAAGTCCGCTCCGGTATAGAGTGCCTCTATCCCCAGCTCTCTGAATTCCTCTATATAGTAGCTATTCCCCTCTCTTTTGAACATTCCCCTATAGCTCCTTCATAAAATTGTGGAGTTTGAATATTTTTTTACAGCTCTCATTATACTGGTTAAAATCCAGAGATTGCTCTCCGTCTGATAGAGCAGTATCAGGATCCTGATGTACCTCTATCATGGCTCCGTCTGCACCTGCGGCCACCCCTGCAAGAGTTACAGGCTCCACAAGAGATCTCACTCCTGTACCATGGCTGGCATCTATTATTATAGGCAGGTGGGACTCCTGCTTTACCGCAGGAATTATATTTATATCCACTGTGTTACGTGTATAGTTCTCAAAGGTTCTTATCCCTCTTTCACAGAGAATTATCTGGCTGTTTCCATGGGCCATCAGATACTCAGCTGCCATAAGAAACTCTTTTAGAGTGGCACTCATTCCTCTTTTTAGGAGTACAGGTTTCCCACAGCTTCCCAAAGCTTTCAGCAGGGAGAAGTTCTGCATGTTTCTGGCTCCTACCTGAAGTATATCTGAGTATTTTGCCACTATCTCTATATCCCTGGTATCCATAACCTCTGTCACAGTGAGAAGTCCGTGGGCATCTGCTGCTTCCTTGAGATATATAAGTGCATCCTCTCCTAATCCTTGAAAATCATATGGAGATGTTCTAGGCTTAAAGGCTCCTCCTCTCAGTACCTTTCCTCCTCCGGCTTTTACCGCTTCTCCTATCTTCATTATCATTTCACGGCTCTCTATAGAGCAGGGTCCTCCTATGATAGTGAAGTTTCCTCCCCCTATCTTTACCCCTTTTATCTCTATTACTGTATCCTCCTGGTGTCCCTTTCTGCTTATCTTAAGGCCATCAAAAATCATAAACTCACCTCATCCTTAATTTTCTCTATTTTAATAAAGTATTATACCATAAACTCTTCTGATTTCTTCCAAAAAAAGTTTTATCGATTAAACTCTTGACACCGGAAATCAATTATGGTAATATTGCCCTATAAGATAATTTGAGAATCAAAATATAAAATTAAAAAAAATTGGTTCAGAAGCGGCAACTCCTGAACCAATTACGCTACTAATTCAAAACAATTAAGCGTTGATAGCTTCTACTGGACAAACTGAAGCACAAGCTCCACAGTCAACACAAGCATCAGCAATCTCATATTTTCCGTTAGCATCAGCAGAGATAGCTCCTACTGGACAAGTCCCCTCGCAAGCTCCACATCCGATACAAGTATCTTTATCGATTACGTACATTTCTTACCTCCCATTTTCCTAATTAATATTTTAATTTAAGTCTCAGACTACTCTCAGTTTACTAAAAAAAATTTTAAAAGTCAAGAATATAATTTTAAAAAAAGACTTCTTTGAAATAATTTGTTTCATTTGAAGTTTTTTTGTGTTATTATTAAATGTATTACATCTCATTAATAGTCAGAAGGAGGAATTTTATGAAAACTATTTTCTTAGCAGGAGGATGCTTCTGGGGAGTGGAAAAGTATTTTCAGCTGCTTCCAGGAGTTGTAGATACCGAGGTGGGATATGCCAACAGTATGGAAAAAAATCCTACTTATCATCAGGTCTGTACAGGACGTACCCTGGCTGCGGAAGCCTGCCGTGTTACCTTTGATGAAACTCTCCTCCCATTCCAGGATCTGCTCCGGCACTTTTTCAATATAATAGATCCCACTCTTATCAATAGACAGGGAAACGACAGGGGATCCCAGTACAGAACCGGAATCTACTTTTTGGAGAGAAGTGACGAGGTTTTTATACAGGATTTTCTCGCCCTAGAACAGAAAAAGTATAGAGAAAAAATCGTCACCGAAGTAAAAATTCTAGAAAATTTCTACCTGGCCGAAGATTATCATCAGGACTATCTTATAAAAAATCCAGAGGGCTATTGTCACTTAAAGCACAAAATATCAGAACTCTCGAACATTAATTAATCATTAGCTGACTTGACAAAGCCTAATGTTTAGTATATATTTATACTTAAAGTATTTACTTTTAGAACAAATGGAGGTTTTATGGTCAGTTCGGTTTCCAATTTAAATAAAATTTTATGGGGAAATTTTACCCTGGCCTTTTTTATGGGTACAGGTATCTTTTTCTCCTTCAAACTGGGGTTTATACAGATAAGAAAATTTCGTGAGGGTATAAAAAGAATTTTCGAATCTTTTTCCATCTTTGGAAAGGCTCCCAATCTTCAGGGAACAATCTCACCCTTTCAGGCTCTTATAGCCGTAGCAGCTTCCCAGACAGGAAGCGGAAACATCTCTGGAGTAGCCACAGCCATTGCTGCTGGGGGACCTGGAGCTCTCTTCTGGATGTGGGTAAGCTCATTCTTCTCCATGTCCATAGTCTATTCTGAGGCAGTGCTAGCACAGCTCTTCCGTAAAGAGATAGATGGAAAAATTGTAGGTGGGGCTGCCTACTATATAAGAGATGGTCTGGGAAAAAACAGATTTTCCAAAATCCTAGCCACACTTTTCTCACTGGCCTGTGTCTTCTCTTTGGGACTGGTAGGTAATGCCGTTCAATCTCACTCTCTTTCCAGAGGACTTTCCAATCTTTTCAATATCTCTCCTATCTTCATAGGGGGAACTCTTTCCTTTATGGCTGGTGTTATTTTCTTTGGAGGAATCAAGAGAATCGTAGCAGTTCTTCAAAAACTCGTTCCAATTATGACAGGAATCTATGTGCTGGCATGCCTTATCATCATCGCATTCAACGCTGAACTTTTCCTTCAGGCAGTAGGTTCTATTTTTGAGGCAGTTTTCACTCCCAAAGCTTTCCTGGGAGGAGCTATCGGTACAGGTGTCCAAAGAGCTATGCGGTACGGAGTTACCAGGGGACTTTTCTCCAATGGAGCCGGACTGGGAACCACATCCCATGCCCATGCCATAGCCGAATCTGTACATCCTGCCCAACAGGGAATTTTGGCTACACTGGCTGTTTTTATCGACACCTTTATAGTTACCTGTACAGGCTTTATAATTCTCATGTCAGGAAAATATGGGGAGGGACTTACAGGTATCTCTCTGACCCAGAGTGCTTTCTACGATTCAGTTGGAGAAGCAGGATCCATTTTTGTCACTTTCTGCCTGTTTTTATTTGCCTTCACTACCATTCTGAGCTGGTACCTCTTCGGAGAGATCAACCTCAAATTTCACTTTAAGGATAAAGGTATAAAAAGATACAGATTCTTTGTACTCATCGCTATTTTTTTAGGACCACTGGTTAAGCCCACTTTTATTTGGGAACTCTCAGATTTCTTTATGGCTCTTATGCTTATTCCCAATCTGACAGCTCTTATCCTACTCAGCGGAACAGTAAAAAAATATTCTGAAGAATATGAAGAACTCCGTCTTTCAGAAATCTATCCCGAAATAGAGGACTTGGAAGAGGAATACTAAAAAAAGCAGACTCCCCTGTTTATGGAAAGTCTGCTTTTTTTATCTCTTTATTTTCTTTTTCTGAATATGATATTTTCATCCCGGCTGATAGCCACAGGTATTCCCGCTTTTTCAGCCAGTCTCTTCATCTCATCCAGAACAAACATCATATGATCCTCTATCTCTTCCGGTCTCTTTCCTAGAGCATACACTATCTCACTGAGTTTTTTGTTGAATTTAAATGTGTTTCTGAACTCATTGTGCTGAGGAGCAGCCGCCTTATGGATAGTCTCTTCCTCATCATCTGCATAGAGATGTCCCAGTATATTGTTCTTATACGAGATTCCTGCCAGATAGTTGGCATATGTCAGTTGCTCTTTTCTTTCAAAATCCTCATCTCCATCTATTATAGCTTCTAGATTCTCTCCCAAAAGCTTTATAGCCTGATAAGCACAGGCATCTGTGATAGGAGTTGCGTCATCTGCCAGATAAGATTCTATGGAGTGGTTCAGGGAGTCTATTCCCAGGGCTATTATTACCTCTTTGGAGATTCCCTTTAAAAGATTGGTGTCTGTAACTGTTATTATGGGAGTGCTGTTTCTGTCTATAAATATTTTCTTGTCATCCTGAACAAAAATAGGCATCTCATCACTCATGAAATTGGCTATATTGACAGCTACCAGTGGAAGGTGGGCATGGCTGTGGCATACCTCTCCATCCTCATCGCACTCAAGAAGCAGGGAGATTCCCTTAGCACAGTTTCTTGTAGCATTTCCCCCAAAGGAAACAACTGAGTCACACTCATAGTCCAGAGTAAGTTTTACCCCTTCTAGAACATTTCCGATATCTGTATCTGTTCTAGATTTATCATAGACTATATATCTTATTCCATATTTATCCAAAACATCTGTAAGTTCATTTATAAGTCCGCTCTCAATAATAGCCTTACATGTAACTATTATAGATTTTTCCATACCCAACTTCTGCATCTTTTTTCCTGCTTGATCAAGGGATCCTGCACCCATTAAACTCACAGGAGAAACAAACATCTTCTCCATATTCCCCTCCAAATGTAACCTAAATTTTATATTGTTCTATCATGTGGTTGATTCTGTTCAGCGTTCTCTCTTTACCGATTATAAATACTATATTATACAGGTCTGCTCCCTTTGGAAGTCCTGTCAATACCGCTCTAAGTGGCATATAAACTTTTCCAGGTCCCTCTCCTATCTCTGTCAGAGTATCTGTCAGCATAGCTTTAGCAGTTTCCAGAGATATCTCGTCCTCTGGACAAGCCTCTATTTTCGAAGCGAAAAGTCTTATAGCTTTTTTCCCTGTTTCATCAGCTATAACGTTGTGAAGTCTCTCTATTCCAGCAATCTCTTTTTTATCCATCTCAGGAGTTATCTCAGGGAAGCTGAACTGATCTTTGAAGTAAACTTCTGAAGTAGCTGCAATCTCCTTCATAGTTGTGCAAGACTCTCTCTGAAGCTCCACAATTTTTGTAAGGGCGATATACTCCTTCTCAGATATCTCCTCTCCTACATATCCGAAATCTCTGAAGAAAGGAATACACATATCTGTAAGCTCTTTCAGATCCTTCATTCTCATATGCTGGTTGTTTACCCATCCAAGTTTTACCAGGTCAAATACTGGTCCTCCAAGGGAAACCTTATCTATGTTGAAGTTGTCCTTAAATTCCTGAAGAGTGAATATCTCTTTGTTCTCTCCGAAAGAGTAACCCATAAGTCCTAGGAAGTTTACCAGACCCTCTTTTAGGAATCCTTCGTTTTTATACCAAAGAAGTGATACAGGGTTCTTTCTCTTAGATATCTTTGTTCTGTCGCTGTTTCTTAGAAGCGGCATGTGGATAAACTCTGGAGCTTCCCATCCGAATGCCTTGTACAGCTGAATATGCTTAGGTGTAGATGGTATCCACTCCTCAGCTCTTATTACGTGAGTGATCTCCATCAGATGGTCATCCACTACGTTAGCCAGGTGGTAAGTAGGGAATCCGTCAGACTTCAGAAGTACCTGGTCATCTATCTTATCGTTTTCAAATACGATATCTCCTCTCAGTCTGTCCTTTATAACTGTTACACCGTCATACGGCATCTTAAGTCTGATTACATATTTTTCTCCAGCAGCCAGCTTAGCCTCTACCTCTTCCTTTGAAAGTGAACGGCAGTGCCCATCATATCCAGGAGCTTTTCCCATGGCTTTCTGTCTCTCTCTCAGGTTCTCCAGTCTCTCATCTGTACAGAAACAGTAGTAAGCCTCTCCAGCTTCTACAAGCTTTCTTGCATAGTCTCCATATAGGTGGAATCTCTCAGACTGTCTGTATGGCCCTTTTTCTCCTCCTACATCTGGACCCTCTGCCCAGTTCAGATCCAGCCAGTTAAGAGTATCAAATATCATCTGCTCCGATCCCTCAGTATATCTGTTCTGATCAGTATCCTCTATTCTCAGGATGAACTCTCCTCCGTTTATATGTGCAAAGGCTATATTGAACAGGGCAATATATGCTGTTCCTACGTGGGGATCTCCTGTAGGGGATGGTGCTATTCTAGTTCTTACTTTTCTCTCCATAATATCTCTCCTCATCTATCTGTATCTTTGTTATTTCTCTAAAATTATATCACATAGCTAATTTTTTTTCTACATCTATAAACTCATTAACCAATCAATTAGTTTCATAAATCCGGAGAAAATCCTGTCGTTAGCCAAGCCTATGCAATAGCGTCAGGCGGTAGACCAGATTTTCCTAGGACTATCTCTTCTTGCTGGCTCTCAACTCAGCATTGATAAAGATATCTATCTCTCCGTCCATTACAGCTCTTATATTTCCAGATTCCGCTCCGGTTCTGTGGTCTTTCACCAGTGTATAAGGCTGGAAAACATAGGATCTGATCTGATTTCCCCATCCGATTTCCGACTGCTCTCCCTGAATCTCCTTCATCTCAGCTTCTTTCTTCTTCATCTCGATCTCAATAAGCTTAGATTTCAGAAGCTTCATAGCCGTCTCTCTGTTGGCAATCTGAGAACGCTCCTTCTGACAGGTTACAACTACCCCTGTAGGAAGGTGAGTGATTCTTACAGCTGAGTCAGTAGTGTTTACGTGCTGACCTCCCGCTCCTCCAGAACGGTAAACATCCACCTTAAGATCTCCTGTATCTATAATTACCTCTACAGAATCATCTATCTCAGGCATAACCTCCACCGAGGCAAAGGATGTATGTCTTTTTTTGTTGGCATCAAAAGGAGATATTCTCACAAGTCTGTGGACACCCTTCTCTGTTTTAAGATATCCGTAGGCTCTCGGCCCCTCTACCATAAAAGTTACAGATTTTACTCCTACCATGTCTCCGGCCATAAAATCCAGCTCTGTGATCTTGTATTTTTTGCTGTTGCACCAACGGCTGTACATACGGTAAAGCATATCAGCCCAGTCGCAGGATTCTGTTCCTCCCGCTCCCGAGTGGATAGTGACTATGGCATTGTTAAAGTCATACTCTCCGTCCAGAAGGAGTTGGGTATCGAAACTATCTATCCCTTCTACAAGCTCCTGGAACCTTCCTTCCAGCTCCCCTGC
>JBOFCM010000015.1:0-13310 GCA_051646055.1 Fusobacteriaceae bacterium | reverse complement strand
CCTCTAGCAGATAAAGAAAGTATTCAAATAACAGATTTAGAAGAACTACCACTTATAATTTCGAGACAATCGTTGGTTGAAAATCAGATTTCAGGCTGGGGAGGTGGAGATATAAAAAAACTAAATATTGTAGCAACGTATAACCTTATTTTTAATGCCTCTCTTATGGTAGATGAAGGTTTCGGATATGCATTATGTTTAGATAAACTTGTATATACAGGGGAAAAAAGTAATCTTTGCTTCAGACCTCTGACACCTTCTTTAGAGGTACATTTAGATATTGTTTGGAAAAAACATCAAATTTTTTCTAAAGGGGCAGAAAAATTTTTAGAAAGACTTCAGATAGAGTTTGCCAACTCTTTAAATAAAACCAATCTCTAGATATGCTTTTTAGGCATATCTAGTTATACAGTATAAGTATTAGATATATTTAAATATTCCCTATATAATACTCTGAATGCAAAATTTAAAATATTTAAGAGGGGGTAAAATTGAAAAAAATATTTTTAACTTTAATGAGTGTACTGGTTTTAAATTTAGGAGGAGGACAAGCGATGGCAAATGAGGTAAAAATTGGTGAGATTTCAGTAACTACAAGCTGGGATAAAGTTTTTCCAAAAAGTAATAAGGTAGATCATAAAAAAGTTACTTTTAAAAATCGTTATGGAATTACATTAGTTGGTGACCTATATATACCGAAAAATATTGGCAATAAAAAATTGGCCGCAATAGCAGTAAGTGGACCTTTTGGAGCTGTGAAAGAGCAGTCTTCGGGACTTTATGCACAAGAGATGGCTGAACGTGGATTTATAACCTTAGCTTTTGATCCATCTTATACAGGGGAAAGTAGCGGGGAGCCTCGTAACCTTGCATCACCAGAAATAAATACAGAAGATTTCAGTGCTGCAGTAGATTACTTAGGAATACAGAATTTTGTAGATCGTGACCGAATTGGAATAATAGGAATTTGTGGATTTGGTGGTATGGGATTAAGTGCAGCTGCAATGGATACCCGTATAAAAGCAGTAGCGACTTCGGTAATGTATGACATGAGCCGTGCAATGGGACATGGAGTTGGAGATGGGAAAGACCGTTATGAACTTGCAGATCGTCAAGCCATAAAGAAGCATTTAAATGAGAAGCGTTGGGATGATGCAAAAAATGGGAAGCCAGCTGTACAAACTCATGATCTTTCTATGGATGAAAAAGGAAATATCTTAGTAGCCGACCGTATATTGCCTGAAACACTTCCTGAGAATCCTCATCCTGTTCAAAAAGAGTTTTTCGATTACTACCGTATGCCACTGGGATACCATAAAAATTCAATTAATTCAACTGGAGCATGGAATGCAACAATGCCATTATCTTTTATGAATTTCCCACTACTTACGTATATCAATGAGATTTCTCCACGTCCAGTTTTAATTGTTGCAGGACAAGATGCACACTCTCTTTATTTTAGTGAAGATGCATATAAAGCAGCAGCAGAACCTAAGGAACTTTTGGTAATTCCAAATGCAAATCATGTTGATTTATATTTCGATACCAAGAAAATTCCTTTTGCTAAATTTGAACAATTTTTTAAAACAAATTTAAAATAATAAGAATTTAAATTAAAAAGGAGGCGGATCTATGACATTTTTAATTAGGGCTTTGGCATTGTTAATAGGATTCTTAATAACCTCATCTTATTATATTTTCAAAGAGTTTGGAGTTTTACCTAAATTATACAAAACATTGGAGCACCCTGATATTGATTATCATGAGAATGGACTATTTATAAGTCCAGAAGAAGTTGTTTATTTCCCTGAAAAAACAACCGGCGGCAAGGGAGGGCTCCTTCATTTTTTAAAAACTTCAAAATATGCTCCTCAAACAGCTCTTCCTAAAGTGATGTTGGATAAAACTTCTTTTTCAGATAGGCCAGAAGATTTTGCAATTTACTGGTTGGGGCACTCTTCAGCAATTTTAGAATTAGAGGGTACAAGAATACTTATAGATCCGGTCTTTGATAATGCCGCTTTTTTACCCGGTATAGTCCAGAGGTATGATGTATCTCCCTTAAAAAGAGAATCTCTTCCTGACTTAGATATAGTCATTATAACTCATGACCATTACGACCATTTGGAATACAAAACTATAAAATATTTAAGTAAAAGAGAAAATTTAAAATTTATAGTTCCTATGGGTGTTGGTGAACGTTTAAGAGGATGGGGAATTCCAGAAAAATCTATACAGGAACTGAAATGGGATGAAAAAGCTGAAGTGAAAGATGTTGAAATAACTGCAATGAAGGCAATTCACTATTCAGGCAGAAGTTGGTTTGATCGGAATCAGACTCTGTGGGCATCCTATGGAATAAAATCTAAAAATAAAAATATTTTCTGGAGTGGAGATACAGGCTATAGTGAACATTTCAAAGAACTAGGAGATAAATATGGCCCCTTTGATTTCGCAGGAATAGAACTTGATGGCTGGAATGATGGGTGGCCTAATACCCATCTATACCCAAATGAAGTTGTAAAAGCGGCCAAAGATCTAAAATCAAAAGTTATTCTTCCTATACATTGGGCTACATTTGATCTTGCCCTTCATCCTTGGGATGAATCTATAAATCTATTGATATCTGAAGCTAAAAAAGAAAATATTCCGGTTATAACTCCAATCATGGGAGAAAAAGTTATTCCTGGAGTTACTATAACAAAATATTGGTGGAATAAAAATCCTTAACAAACTTCAATTCTACAGGTAGTATCAGAGGGAGCAGAATTAATTCTGCTCCCTCTGATACTTTTTATATAAAAATTTTTCTAAGAAATTTCTATTCCTGGAAATTTTAGATCTATATATTTCTTTATCTTGGATTGGACTACTGCTCTATTTTCAGGGGTGTAGAAACCTCCCTGGGTAGCTTTAATCTCATCCAGGTGATGTTCACGACCCTCATCTGTAGTTCTGTCACGTATCAGTCCATCTTCTGCTATTACAAATTTCCACTGACCCTTTTCATCTTTCTCAAGATCTCCTCCTGCTCCGCAGACCTGGCACTCTATTGGCCAGTAAGTTCCATCCCATTGGACTTCTCCTTTACTAAGGGAATTAGAATGACAGTTGGGACACCATCCGAAATCAGTTTCTCCTAACCATTTTCTCTCCTCTGGAACAGTCCCTATAGCATCCATGATATTATCTCCAAGAGTCTTAGCTCTTTCAATCAAATCATCATGAAGAAGACATTGAGCCGGTGCCGGAACTCTTTTGGCAAGAATCATATCCACTATCTTTAGAGATGTTGTAAATGTTGTTGCAGCCATAGCTTCTAAAGCCATAGACTGCCATGAACGAGTAGATCCTCCCACAGCTATAAGTCCTGCTACAGGATATTTTTTTTCTATTGCTCCTATTGAACTGAGAAAAGCTGTTTCATAACTTAAATTTCTATGCATAAATTTTAAAAAAGTAGCACTGGGCATCAGATCATATGTGGGAGCTGAAAATATTATCGCATCCTGTTCTAAAAATACATTCATTAAAACATCTTTATCATCCTTATTGGTAAGCATACAATCTACCTTTTTTCCTGAAGACATCCCATGAGTACAGATAGTACATCCTGTGCATTCCTCTATATGATAGTCCTTCAGATTTATCATTTTAACTTCTGCTCCTCTTTCCTGACATGCCAAGAGAGCCTCTTTCAATAAAATTTCTGAATTGGAATTTTTTCTTCCTGCAGTTACTCCTAATACCTTCATACTTCATCTCCTTATCTGTTTTATAATCGTCAGAGATTAGTTTAAACCTTAGGGTAACCCTCAAGTCAATATTTTTCTACAGGAATTTTTAAAATTTTTACCCAGGGGCTGTGTTTGTTTGAAATACTGTGGTTTGTGACGTCTTCAATAAAAAGATCCCCTTTGATTTTAAAGTTATTCTCTCTGATCCACTCCAGAAAATTTTCAATAACTATTTTATAACTTTCCTGAGAACTTGTGTATAAAACTGCATATTCTGAAGAGATAAAAGTATAGGTATTCTCGTATTCTTTTATATATTTTGCTAAAACGAATTTTTCAGGTTCATATTTCTCATCTATAATATTTTCTTTGGAAACTATAAAACCAAAAGAGTGTTTTTCTGTCCAGGTTATATCGCCTAAAAGATTATCGATCTTTTTCATGTTTTTTACTGTTGCTTTAAGTTCAAAGGAATTTTGTGGCAAATATATTCCCTGCATCTCTCCAAAAAAACGGACAGAAGGGACTCCCTCCCTCTGCTCAATCTCCTTTAGATATTCCAGAGAATTTTTTCCCTCTAAAAGTTTTCTTTTTTTTTCTAAAAGTTCATCAATTTCCTGCTGATTTTTTTTTAGTTTCTCTTCTATCTGTTTCAATGTCCAAGAATAATCAGATTCTTTTAAATAAATTTTTATCTCCTCTATAGAAAATCCTAGCTCTCTAAGATAAAGTATTGTTTTAAATTGAGATATCTGCTCTCCTGAATAATATCTGTATCCATTTTCTCCTCTCAGAACAGGAGAGACCATACCCTCTTTCTCATAATGAATAAGAGTATGTTTTCCTACTTTTAATATTCTAGACATTTCACTGATGGTACAGTGCTTGTCGATTAAATAATTTTCCATAATGAAGCCATCCTTAAAATTGATTTTAGATCAGTACACATCTTTTCCCGTTCAGAAAACATCTGTTACAGGAGATGCATTTAGCCCGTGATCTGTCTTTTATCCATCTATTTATAAGGTCAGGCTCTGAAACCAAAGGTCTTGAAAGGGAGATAAACTCTATTTTAGAACTATTTAAAATATCTTCTATTTTTTCAATATTTTTATGCCCTCCGACTAAAGCTACAGGAGCAGAAACTGTCTCTGCTATTTTTTTCCCCTGGTTGTAAAAGTATGATTCCTCATCTGAGCTTTTCATCATTCTGATAACTCCCTTTCCAGGTTCAGAGGAAGCTGATCCCCCGCTGACCTCAATAAGATCTATTCCCATTTCCGAGAGTTTTTTGCAGAGGTAGAGGTTGTCCTCTAGAGTGGCTCCCTTTTCCATAAAATCTTCGCAGTTTATCTTTATAGAAACAAAGTAGTCTTTTCCTACTCTGTTTCTGATTTCTTCATAAACTTCAAAAATAAGTCTGCCTCTATTTTCAATTGTACCTCCGTATTTATCATCTCTTCTGTTGTAGTAAGGATTCAGGAATTGGCTTAAAAAATATCCGTGAGCTCCGTGGATTTGAACACCGTGGAATCCAGCTTTCTTTGCTCTTAGGGCCGCATCTCCAAAAGCAGTCACTATTTCTGACAGCTCCTCTTCCGTTGCCATCTTAGGAGTAACTTTGGAATAAAGATTTTCCACAGAAGATGGTCCTAGAATAGTTCTGTTTTCTAAGTTATAAAGGGTTTGACTCCCTCCATAGACTATTTGAAGAATAATTTTGCAACTATTGGCCTGTGCAAGTTCTATAATCGGTTTATATCCAGGTATAAATTTATCATCGTATATTCCCAGCATATATGGAGCTGGCTGATCATTTTTCATAACATTGGCAAAACTTGTGATAATAGTTCCGGTTCCTCCTAGAATCAGATCACTATATACCTCTAGGAGTTCCTTAGTCATCTCCCCGTTTTCGCTACAGAAATTTCTTTCGTTGGTAGCTGATCTGACAGCTCTGTTTTTTGCAGTCAGATTTTTTATATCTGTTTTATCAAAAATAGTTTTCATCTTCTTTCTCCTTATCAAATAGTTTTTTATATTAAGTATATCATATTTTATATGAAAAAGTCCGGCTATTTGACCGGACTTTTTTTGATTAGCTGTTATCCTTGGGAGATATTAATGGTTTAAAACTTTATCGATAAACTCTTTTGCCCTTGAAGGGATGGTTCCATTAAACAGCTGATCAGGGGTGGTATCTTCTAGAATAGCCCCCTGATCCATAAACAGAACTCTGTCAGCTACTTTTCTGGCAAATCCCATCTCATGGGTAACTACAATCATTGTCATTCCCTCCTGAGCTAGATTTCTCATAACATCTAAAACTTCCCGAATCATTTCAGGATCCAGTGCTGAAGTGGGTTCATCAAAAAGTATAAGCTTAGGATCCATACATAGAGCTCTGGCAATAGCAATTCTCTGTTTCTGCCCTCCCGAAAGCTTGTCCGGATAAGTGAAGGCTTTATCTTTTAAGCCCACTTTCTCAAGGAGAGCGAAAGCTTTTTCTTCGATTTTATACCTTTTTATTCCTTTGATTTTCATGGGAGCTAAGGTGAGATTTTCCAAAACTGTTTTATGAGGGAAGAGGTTAAAGTGCTGAAAAACCATTCCAACCTGGGCTCTCATGTGGTTTATATCTGTTTTTGGACTCATGAGATCTTGACCGTTGATATAAATATGTCCCATTGTAGGTTCCTCTAAACGATTGAGACATCTTAAAAAAGTTGATTTGCCACTTCCAGATGGTCCGATTATCGCAACCACTTCTCCTCTCTCAATAGTGGTTGAAATCCCTTTTAAAACTTCGAGCTCTCCATAATTTTTAAACAGATTAGTGACTTTTAGCATTTATAGCTCAACCCCTTTTCTACTTTTCTCATAATTTTTGTAAAAATTCCTACCAGGAGGAGGTATATAAGCCCCACCAGAAGCAGAGGCTCAACCCCTCTGTAAGTTTGGGAAGTTATGATATTTGCAGATCTCAAAAGATCCACTCCCCCGATAAATCCTACGATGGATGTTTCTTTTAAAAGTGTTATAAATTCACTGACTAAAGCAGGGAGTATTTTTCTCACGGCCTGAGGGATAATAACCTCCTTCATGGTGAGGGAATAGCTCATTCCCAGGGCACGGGAGGCTTCTGTCTGCCCTTTGTCCAGTCCCTCGATTCCCGCTCTTATAATTTCAGCCACATAAGCACTGGAATTTATTCCGAAGGCAAGACCTGCAATCAAAAAAATAGGCATATCACGGAATCCTGCAAAAATAATGTTGGATAAAATCAGAAGCTGGACAACAGCAGGAGTTCCTCTCAGGAGATCGATGTACCAGATGGCAATTAGTTTGAATTTAGATAGCCGTAAAAGAGCTACAAAAACTCCAAAAACAACACCAAATATGGCTGAAAAAGCTGTTACTCCTATTGAGAAGGCCAGTCCCCGAAGAACATATTGGTATCGTTCTCCTTCGATAAAAATTATTTTCAGGGTGTTCAAGTACTCTTCCATAAATTCTCCTTTTTTGAATATTTTTTTATAAAATTTATTTTTTTCTAACAGATTTTCCAGAGTTGTTATTTAAAATTTTACCGTTCATCAGAACAAGGTTTCCTCCTATAATAACACTCTTAATTCCCTCTGGAGGGAGAGTGCTTTCACTGAAGGTGGCTTTATCGGAAATCTCTTCTAGAGAGAAAAGGGTAATATCAGCATCAGCCCCTAATTGGAGACTGCCTTTAGATATTCCTAATATTTGGGCAGGATAAGAAGTTATTTTTTCGATAGCCTCTTCCAGGGATAAGATTTTTTTATCCCTAACATATCTGCTTAAAAATCTAGGAAATGCCCCTGTGGCTCTGGGATGACCATTTCCATCCTCTCCCAGGATTCCGTCACTTACAACAGCTGTATATCTGTGTTTTAGGGCAGATTCAATATCTTCTTCCAGCATCATATGCCCTGCTACAAGGGTTTTAGGTTCGTCTTTTCTTAACTTTTCAAAAAGCTCTTTTGTACATCTTTTTCCTTGATATTTTCCGCTTACTATCTCTAATGAGCTATAATCGGTTCCATGATTTTCTATATAGTTGTTATCAAAAACAGCTGATCCGATAAAAGTGCTGAATGCAGTATAGGGATAGCAGTCACAAGATATTTTAATTCCCTCTCTATTTTTGATCTCTATTTTTTCCAAAAATTCTTTCATCTGGCCATAACCTGCCATGCTCCCGATATGTGAAACTTGAAGATGAGTTTTAACGTGCTTTCCTATCTGGGCAAACTCCTCTAGAGACCTGAAGACATCTTTTCCATCCTCTCTTAGATGAGCAGAAACAACTTTCCCTTTTCCTAGATGTGCCAGTTGTATCAGCTCATTGGAATCTATTCCAGGAATATATTCTATGCCAAAACTTATCCCTAAAAGTTGGTTTTCTCTCATAATTTTTTTGCCGAATTTATACATTTCTTCAATATTACTATTATCGAGAGTTTCATATCTGTTATTTTTTTGGATGGCCCTCCTTAATATCTCGTGTGGCAAAAAAGTTCCATAATTTATTAGAAAACCCATATCTATCTTTTCAAGATATTCTTTTATATTAAGTGTTCCGATACCACAGTTTCCTCCGATTGCTGTTGTTACTCCCATTCTCAGCATCTTCTCGAAAATATTAATATTGATCTCCCCGTTTTCAAGGGGATCTTCATGCATATGCATATCTATAAATCCCGGAGTTACAAATAGATCTGTGGCATCAATTATCATGTCACCCTCTAGTTTTCTTTTTGAAATTTCTACAATTTTTCCATTTTCCATGGCAATATTTAAATTTTCTGAAATCTTATTTTGAGGATCTATTAAATATCCGTTATTTATAGCTGTTCTCATAGGGTTCTCCTCTGCATAAATGCCTAAAAATATTTTTAGATAAGTATAAGTTATAAACTCCTTTAATGTATAATATAATCTATAAACTTGTAGTATATATATATTATACATCTAAATACATTGACATTTTTAATGATAAAGTGGTAGAATCATCAAAAATATAAAACAAGAGGAGGAGAAAAAATGATTAGGTTTTACAGGAGAATAGAACAACTGAATAAACAAAATAAATTTAAGTATCCTTATCTGAGAAACTGCAGACTTGAATCGAGTTATTATTTGTAGCTTAAAACAGAATTAGCTTTTTGCAAAAAAACTGTTTTTTATTCTAAAAATAATTTTAATTTGGTCAGTGAGCACTCATCTTTATAAGGTGGGTGTTTTTTTTATAAAAAAATTTTAAGGAGGAACAAAATGAAAAAAATTATTATGCTTATCACATTATCAGTCCTGGGATTATTCTTAGGTTGTCAGAAAGAAGAGAACAAAGTGGCCTCAGAAGAAAAAATATATGTAGTTGGAACAAATGCGGAGTATCCCCCTTATGAATATTTAGAAAACAACAAAATTGTAGGACTTGATGCAGATATTTTAGAGGAGCTCTCTAAAAGAGCAGATTTTAAATACACATGGTCAAATATGAATTTTGACGGACTGATTTCTGCACTTCAGACAAAAAAAATTGATATGATTATAGCTGGAATGAGTATCAGTGAAGAGAGAATGAAATTTATTGATTTTTCTACTCCCTATATATCTCCAGAACTGGTGTATGTAGCATTGAAAACTAAAAACTTGAAGGGAATAGAGGATTTGAAGAATAAAAAATTTGGAGTGGAGCTGGGGACAACTGAGGAGGAGAGCATTAAGAAGATTCCTGGAGCAGAAATAATACCATTTACCGGGCATACAGCTTCTCTTTTAGCACTGAAAGCCGATAAAATAGACTCCATGCTTTTAGATTCAGCCGTTGCCGACAAATATATGAAAAATAATCCTGAACTGGAGATTGTGGCTACTGTATCAGCAGAAAATAAAGCCATGGCTTTTAATAAAAAAGATAGTGAACTGAAAAATAAAATAGATGGAGAGTTGAAGAAAATGCTGGAAGACGGAACTATAAAAAAATTACAAGAAAAGTATGGGCTTTAATTATGGCAGTAAATTCTATAAAACTAGAGGTTTCAGAGAAGAATCTCATAAATAATGTTGAGTATCTGAAAAATAAATATAATAAAAAAATACTTCCTGTGATTAAGGCAGATGCCTATGGCCACGGAATGGGACTGGTTTCTCAAATTTTTTATGAAAAGGGTTATAAAGAGTTTGCAGTGGCACGTCTGAGTGAAGCAAAAAAAATTTTAGAGAATAAAAAATTATCTGATTGCAGAGTGCTGATATTTGAAAGTGTAGGCTCAGAATATTTTTCATCTATAGAAAAATATGATTCTATAGATGTAACGGCCAATACTTTTAGTGAACTGGAGGAACTTTTAGATTACGGTATCCCCTCAGAACGAATTCAGATAAAGATAGATTTTGGATTTGGAAGAAACGGTCTGAAGCTCTCTGAAATCCAAAAACTGAAAGAGTATATGAGTACAAAAAACTTAAAATTCAAAGGGATCTACTCCCATCTCTATGCTGTGGAATATCAGGAAGGGAAGGAACTTCTAGAAAAATTCCATAATATTCTTAAATTCTTGGGAGAGGAAAACTTTCAGATGGTGCACATGCAAAATAGCATAGGGACCCTGTTCTACGGAGATGCACCAGGGATGACCCATCTGAGAGTTGGAGCATATACCTACGGACTGCAGGAAGAGGGTTTTTTTCACGAGGGTCTGAAGCGGGTTTTTTCCCTGAAGGGAGAGATTGCCGGAGTAAGAGATATAGAAAATTCTAGATATCTGGCCTATAATCTTAAATCTGAATTGGGAATAGAAGGGTGGAAAAATGTGGCTAAAATTAAAATCGGATATGGGGATGGATTTATTAAATCCAATGAGAAGAGCAACTGCCTCATAAATGGGAAACCTTACAAAATATTATCGGTCACTATGGACAATACCTTTATTCAGGTTGATGAATCTGTAAAAGAGGGAGATGAGGTAGAACTTTACCCGGATCTATCCATAGTAAGAGAGAATACGGGAATGCCTATTTTTGAATTGTTGACACTACTCAATGAAAGAATAGAGAGAGTCCCAGAAATTTCCCATGATTTGACATAGAGCTGTGTTTAAAGTAAACTTAAATACAGAAAAGATATTCTGATTAAATTATAATAAAATCGGAGGAAAATCATGAAAAAAATCACAGGTATTATGTTTCTTCTAGCTTCGTTGGCATATGCTGAGGAAAAAATAGTCGTCCCTATGTATAGAGTGGATGAAAAGGGAATAAAAGAACAGATAGGAAACGTGACAATAACAGAGAGCAAGGAAGGATTGGTTTTCAAGTCTAAACTTTCAAGTATTCCTGAAGGAAATCATGGTTTTCATATACATGAAAAACCAGATTGCGGAACTATGGAGCATGATGGAAAAATGAATCCTGCTGGGATGGCTGGAGGGCATTATGATCCAATGCAGACTAAAAAACATGAAGGACCGGAAGGCGATGGACACCTGGGAGATCTTCCGTTTTTGGTTGTGGATAAGGGCGGAATATTAGAATCAGAAGTTGTAGCTCCGAGGATAAAAAAATTATCCCAAATAAAAAATCGTAGCCTTATGATACATGAAGGAGGAGATAACTATTCAGACCTTCCTACACCTCTTGGAGGAGGAGGAAAAAGAGTAGCCTGCGGAATCATAGAGTAAATATAATTAAAAAAAGCCTGGAACAATAGAGGATGTCCAGGCTTTTTTAGTAGATATTTATTTGGAAAAATTAATTTTTATTTTCTAAAATAGAAATTGCAGTTAAAACTATATTGTAATATCTCTCCAAATCATGAAGTGTCATGAAAGGAATCTTGTGGTTATCTATATATTTTTTTGAAACTCCCAGGCTGAGCACAGCTCCAGTATTCCTAATCAAACCCGCTCCTCCGATCTCTTCATGGATTTTGTTGGACATAAAAGTCACTCCCCCACAATCTTGGCTTATGATGAGAGCTAATTCTGCAACAATATCAACTTTTTCTTGTGAGGTAGGGGCTGAAGACAGCTGTCTACCCAGGTCTGCAATTTTTTCTCCTATTTCAAAAGTTTTAGACTGAAGAGCTCCCTTTTTTCTTTTCATGGAGTCATTATCATAATAAAGGTAGGGATACTTTAAGGCTGAGCACGCCTCAGTGAGTGCCTGTACTACCTCAATCCTGTCATCCTCCCTATCTCCTCTCACAATAAAAGTATCCTCTGCTAGGGAATCTAGGCTACTGTTAAAGAGTTTGGATTCCACGACAATGGTGGGTATTCTATCCAAATGAAGGTCCTCTACAATAAATTTTTTGGAAAAATAATTGGAGTTCCCCTCTAAATCCTCGTTGGGACCAATTCCTCCAGAGGTACAGTTCACTGTGGCTAAAAAAGAAACCGGAATATCATTGATATCCAAAACAGCTCCTAAAATATATCCGTGGTTGCTTCCTACATCTTCAGTTATAATTTGGAAATTTTCAGGAAAATTTCTATAAAAACCATCTAGAGCAGCATTGGCAATGGCTGACTGAAGAGCTACAGGAACTTCTGAAACACCCTGTCCATAAATTCTTCCGAACTGCTCTGAGACGATGGTATGTGTTAGGAGTGCCTCTTTTCCAATAATTCCGGAAATAATATTTTTTTCAAAGGGAGTTACTCCTCTACGAGCCCAACCGTAGCCGGTACCCCCATTTTTTAAGTTTACTGTAATCTTGTTTCCATCAAAACATATATCCGATATTTCTAGGGAGAGATCTGTTGCTTTTTGAAAAAAGTATAACACAACAGCTAGTCCCACAGAATCATCCTGAACCTGCCCATTGATACTGTGGCAGTGACCGCATCCCACATGACCAACAACTCCTACTAAGCCATGATTTTTTTTACTGAATTTAATCATTCTTTCCTCCGCTTCCTATAATTTTTTTACTTTTTATTATACTATAAAATTTTTCTTTTAGCCCCATATTTTTGAATAAAAAAAGTGCCTGAATTTTTCAGGCACATAGATTTTTAATTAGCTGTTTTTGTAGCAGGAGCAGTATTTACTCTACCCAGACCTCTTCCTGCTACACCATATCTATTGACTCCCGCTCCCTGACCGTTTCTGTTGGTCTGGGCTCCAGATTTTACACCAGTTCCCTGGAAAGTTCCTGCATTTCCTCTTGTTGTCGTACCTGTAACAGTGCAGATTCCGTTGTTAGCTTCCATTCTAGTCTGCCCATTAGGCTGTCTGTTCCCTAGTTTTGCTCCTGTTCCGTTTGCTGCAAAAGTAAGTGCTCCCAAAGTTAAAACTCCCATCACTAATAATATTTTTTTCATTTTTTTACCTCCAGTTAAGTTTAGTTTTTAATTATCACTGCTTCTATAGGATAATTATATTTCTCTTTTGTGTTTTGGGTGTGACTATGAAAAAAATATTGGAATTTATTTAGAATTTTTACTTATAGGGCACAGTAATTCAATATTAAGTTTAAAATTTTATTTTAAATCTCTACTATTTTACCAGGGCATCTGCCTTAAGAATCGCTGA
>JBOFCM010000014.1:0-9162 GCA_051646055.1 Fusobacteriaceae bacterium | reverse complement strand
GAGCTTGGAATTTTATCTGAACGGTTTCATGATAGATTTAGGGATAAACTCCTATTTTTTTCAGGAAGGAAGTGGGGAAAAATTTCAGAATGCCCAATATGCAGAGGTGATTCCTCTGGATGGGGGAAAATTGCGGCTGAAAGCTCTTCTAGATAAGAATTTTCAGAGAATAAAGTAATATAAAAACTGGAGGAGTTATGAAAAAGATTTTATTGATGGCATTTTTAGCATGCTCAGCTTCACTTTTTTCCATGGAGATCCCTTCTAAAGAGGAGCTGAACCATGTGGGGAGACTGATCTACAGAAATGAGACAGGAGAAAAGAGGGAGTTCTTAGTCCACTGGAACAGGGGTGAGGAATTTCCATCCTTGGGAATAGGGCATTTTATCTGGTATCCTGAGAATTTTAAAGAGGGGAGATTTGATGAAAGTTTTCCAGGATTGGTAAAGTTCTATAAGGAAAAGGGAGTTGCAGTTCCAAAAATTATGGAAAACAACCGTTATTCACCGTGGACGAATATTGATCAGTTTATGGGGGCTAAAAAGCGTGGAGAGATGGAAGAACTCACAGCCTTTCTTGAAGGGACAAAGGATATTCAGATAGAATATATCTTCCTGAGACTTCAGAGTTCTCTGGAAAAAATGATGAAGGCATCAGATAAGCCGGAACATGTGAAGGAGCAGTTTTACAGAGTGGCAAATTCCAAAAATGGGCTCTATCCCCTTATAGATTATGTAAACTTCAAAGGGGAAGGAATAAAGGAAACAGAGAGATACAAGGGGCAGGGATGGGGACTACTTCAGATTCTTGAACTCATGGAAGGGAAAGAAGTGGGAAGCTCTGCCCTAAAGGAGTTCTCAGATAAGGCCGTTTTTGTTCTAGACCGTAGAATAGATAACTCTCCGGAAGAGAGAGGGGAGAAACGTTGGAGAGAGAACTGGAGAAACCGTTCCAGAAGTTATAGCAAGTAAAAATTAAAAAACCTAGAACTGATTAGATTTCAGTTTTAGGTTTTTTTTTCTTAAAATTTGTGGTATAATATATATCCGTGTAATTTTAAGGATATATAAGGAGAATATTATGAAAATTTATTTAGTGTCACTTCTGTTATTTGTAAGTAGCTTATCTTTTGGAGAAAATATTTATGAAAATAGATTCAGAATTTTAGGAAGTGTTTGGACAACTCATGAAAGTAATAACGATATCTACAATAATGACAATGATCTTTTGGGAGTAGAATATTTTATAACAGAAAATACATCCCTAGGTTTTGCATATTTTGAAAACAGTTTTTACAACGACTCATATCTTCTAGCTGTAAACCACTATCTGAGACCATTTAGCCATAAAAGAATATTTCTTTCGGGATCAGCAGGGATAATAAAAGGTTATGAAAAGGAAAATACCATAATAGATAAAAAAACTGGAGAGGAGCTGAAAAAATCCAAGTTCAACACTAACTTCTACAAAGATTACATCGTGGGAGCAAGTGTTGGAGCTGGATATGATATTACAGATAGTTTTGCAGTTTCTCTCAATTATACAGGGGCATTTATAATGCTGCTGCATTTCAAAATTTAATTTTTATGGGAAGGGGAACCACATTCCTGGCTTCCATGGTTGATGAGTTCCAACCCATGTTTCAAGGTATCTACTATATACTCCAAACTTTCCCGGACTGCCTTAGGGCTTCCGGGAAGATTTATTATAAGGGATTTTCCTCTGATTCCTGAAACTGCCCGGGAGAGCATGGCTCTTTTGGTAATAGTCATAGAGTATGCTCTAATAGCCTCAGAGATTCCTGGAACCTCTTTATCCAAAATATTTTTTGTAGCTTCTGGGGTATTGTCTCTCTCTGTAAGACCAGTTCCTCCAGTGGTTATAATAAGATTTGCACCTAAAATATCGGAAAGTTCAGTAAGATTATTTTGTATAGTTTCCCTGTCATCGGGAATTATTCTTTTTTCTATTATTTTATAATTCCAGTTCAATAAAATATCCTCAATTACAAGGGTACTTTTATCCTCTCTCTCCCCACGGAATCCCTTATCACTCATGCAAAGTATAGCTGCAGTAAACATAAAAACCTCCATCAAACGAAAATTATAGTCATGTGATTATAATATCATAGGTAAAGTAATTTTGACATAATTATATTTAATCGTTGACAAAAATTTCTATTCGTGGTAAAAGTAAAGTATATAAAATTTTTAAAGCTCATATATACCCGAGATATGGTCGGGAGTTTCTACGGCTAACCGTTAATTAGCCACTATGAGTGATTTAAAATAAATCTTCTTTTTTTGAATAACACAAAAATAGAGATTATTTTCTTTCACTTGTAGAAAAATGAAGGGAGATAATCTTTTTTTATTACCTGGATATTTTTCTGCACCAATAACTCTCATATAAATTACGGTTCATGGGCTAAATTCTAGGAGGTTTCAAAATGATTAAAAACAATTCCCCTTATGATTTAGACGGTATCCCAAGCTTAAAGACAGCTATTCCACTGGGACTTCAGCACATTTTAGCAATGTTTGTAAGTAATCTTACACCTATAATGATAGTTGCAGGAGTCTTAGGTATTCCAAACGATCAGAAAACTATGCTTATTCAGGCTACAATGCTGGTAGCGGGATTCAATACTCTTATCCAGGCCTATACTCTGGGACCTATCGGTGCTAGACTTCCTATTGTGGTTGGAACAAGTTTCGCTTTTGTCCCTGTAGCAATATCTATAGGAACAAAATATGGATTCCAGGGAGTTCTGGGAGCAGCCTTTGTAGGAGGACTTTTTGAAGCTGTTTTAGGACTGTTTATCAAAAGAATTAGAAAATATTTTCCGCCTATTGTAACAGGAGTGGTTGTACTTTCTATCGGACTTTCCCTGTTACCTGTTGGAGTTAAGAGTTTTGCAGGAGGAGTAGGAGCACCTGATTTCGGATCAATGGACAATCTTCTTCTAGGAACTATAGTTCTTGTAACTGTAATTTTCTTCAAGCAGTTTACAAAGGGAATATGGAGTACAGGTTCTATATTTATCGGAACCATAGTAGGATTTATAGCAGCTGTTTTTATGGGAAAGGTAAACCTGGCTCCCATGGCAGATGCAGCTTACTTCACACTGCCTAAGCCTTTTATGTTTGGTTTAAGTTTCCATCTAGATGCAATACTTGCAATGTCACTTATGTACGTGGTTTCAGCAGTGGAAACTGTTGGAGATATGGCAGGAGTTACAATGGGAGGAGCAGGAAGAGAGACTACGGACCGTGAGCTTTCTGGTGGTATAATGGCAGATGGTTTTGGAAGCATGATAGCGGCAGCATTTTCAATACTCCCTACAACATCTTTCAGCCAAAACACAGGTATTATCGCTATGACTGGTATTATGAGCAGATTTGTTGTTGCAGTGGGAGCTATGTTCCTGGTAATAGGAGCATTTATTCCTAAAATTGGAGCTCTCTTCACAATTATCCCTGCAAGTGTTATAGGTGGAAGTCTGATTATGGTTTTTGCCATGATAACAATAAGTGGTATCAATCTTATAACTAAAGAGGAGCTGGTAGGAAAAAATGCAATTATTCTTGCAGTATCTCTAGGATTGGGTTACGGTCTTGGAAGCGTTCCAGATGCCCTGGTACATTTCCCAGATTCTATAAAACTTATATTCGGAGGATATGGAATAGTTATATCAGGAACTATAGCAGTTGTACTAAACCTTGTACTTCCTGATAAAAGCCCTGAAGCTGCACCAGCTGTATAATTAAATTAAATTAGGAGGTCATTTTGTTTCAGTTTACTAAATATTTTGCTGCACCTACTCTGGATGCAGCATATGACGAACTTACAAAAAACAAAAAAAATGTTATTTTAGGTGGAACTTCGTTTCTGAGAATGGGAAACACCCTATATAATACTGGTATTGACCTTATGAATCTCTCTCTTTCCTACATTCGTGAGGAAGGAGAGTTTTTTCATATAGGAGCTATGACAACATTTCGAGATTTGGAAACAGATGAGAATCTGAATGGATTCTTCGGAGATTTTTTCAGAGAATCTGTAAAAAATGTTCTGGGGGTTCAATTTAGAAATAATGTAACTGTAGGAGCTACAGTTTTCTCAAAATATGGATTCTCGGATCTTATCCCTGCACTTCTGGCCCTGGAAACCAGTGTGGTACTCCATAAGGGAGGAGAGATATCTTTAGAGGAGTTTCTCGATGAAAAAACTCTTAGAAGAGATATACTAGTAGAGATAAAAATCAGAAAAAAAATTCAGAAACTGAGTTTTCAAACTATAAGAAAAAATTCAGCAGATTATGCAGTTCTCAACCTGGCACTCTCTCTGGATGAAGAGGGAAGGTACAGGATAGTTCTGGGAGCCACTCCCAAACGTGCTCAAGTTGCAGCTGAAGCTTCAGAGCTTTTGGGTCAGACAGGAGTTTTAAATGAAAAGATACTCCTTCTTATGGATGAAGAGATAGTTTTTGAAGATAACATGAGAGCCAGCGGAGAATACAGAAGAAAGATAGCAGGAGCTATGCTAAAAAGAGCATTGGATGAGGTGAAAAAATAGTGTTATTAGAGACTACAATTAACAATAGAAAAAGAGAGCTTATAATAGATTGTGATGAGTATCTAGTGGATACCCTGAGAAAAGCCGGTTGCCTCAGTGTGAAAAAAGGATGTGACACTGGAAGTTGCGGACTATGTACCGTACTCTTAGACGGGATTCCCGTACTTTCATGCAGTACCCTTGCCGTTCGTGCCATGGGAAAAAAAATTGAAACAATCGAGTCTTTTCCAAGGGAGGCCAAGGCCTTTGCAGAATTTATGTCCCGTGAGGGGGCAGAGCAGTGCGGATACTGTTCTCCGGGATTTACCATGACGGTTCTGGCCCTGGAAAAACAGCTTAAAAATCCAACTGATGAGGAGATTTTGCATTTTTTAAACGGAACTCTCTGCAGATGCAGCGGATATGTTTCCCAGCTGAGAGCTATAAGAAATTATTTAGAGAGAGAGGTGGAAAATGAAAATAGTAAATAAACCTTTTCCCAAAGTGGATTCCATAGGTCTTGTCACTGGAGTACCATCATATACAGATGATGTGGTACTGGGGAATAATCCTCTCATTGTAAAAATTCTTCGTTCTCCCCATGCCTTTGCCAAGATAAAAAATATAGATTGCCAAATTGCTAAAAAAGTTCCAGGGGTAGTGGATATTTTTACCCATCTAGATGTACCGGCTACAAGGTTTACTCTGGCTGGACAGGGGTATCCTGAGCCCTCTCCCTATGACAGAAAAATTTTAGATGAATATGTGAGATATGTGGGAGACGGAGTGGCAATCATAGCTGCCGAAGATGAAAAATCAGCTCAAAAAGCCATGAAACTAATACGTGTTCAGTATGAGATACTGGAACCGGTTCTGGATTTTGAAAAAGCTACCTCTTCAGAAAGCGTTGTTCATCCAGAAGAGATTCACTGCAATTTCCCCATAGGAATGGAGCAGGGAAAAAATATAGCTTCCAAATATTTTCAGGAGAAGCCTGGAGTAGATGAGGGATTCAGGAACAGTGATGTTATACTGGAAAAAACCTATTATACTCAGCCCCAGCTTCATGCCATGATGGAGACATACCGTAGTTATTCCTACCTGGATACCAACGGAAGATTGACCGTTATAAGTTCTACCCAGATACCTTTCCATGTGAGAAGACATCTGGCTCGTGCCCTGGAGATACCTGCAGGAAAAATCCGTGTGATAAAACCTAGAATAGGTGGAGGATTCGGAGGAAAACAGACAGCTGTCACAGAAATTTACTGTGCCTTTGTGACCCTAAAGACAGGTAAACCAGCTAAACTGATATATAGCAGACGGGAGACCCATGCCTGCTCAACTACAAGGCACGGAATGAGAATAAAAGTAAAAATCGGAAGTGACTACAAAGGAAATATAAAGGCCATGGAGATAGAAACACTTTCTGATACAGGAGCATATGGTGAACACGCTTCTACAGTAACTCCTCTTGTAGCCTTTAAAACCTTTCCTCTCTATGACAAGGTTCCCATGCGTCTGGATGCCACAATAGTCTATACCAATAAAACTGTGGGGGGAGCCTTCAGAGGATATGGAGCAACCCAGGGAACTTTTGCTGTGGAATCTGCAGTGAATGAACTGGCTCATGAGCTGAAGATGGATCCGGCAGAGATAAGAGTAAAAAATCTTGTGGTTCCTTCAGAGGATGGCTATGTTACCAGCGGAGACATTATAAAATGTGTTCAGAGGGGAAAAGAGATATTTGACTGGGAAGAGAGAAGAGAGCGGAGAGTTATGCCTGACGGAAAAATCCGTGCAGCAGGTATGGCAGTAACTATGCAGGGTTCAGGAATAGCGGGAATAGATACTGCAGCAGCTACTATAAAGCTCAGTGACAGGGGAGATTATAATCTTTTTGTAGGAGTTACAGATATGGGGCAGGGATGTGATACGATTCTTTCCCAGATGGCAGCAGAAATACTGGAAGTGCCCATGGAAAAAATCGTTATCCACTCTGCAGATACAGATATATCTCCATATGATCCTGGAGCCTATGCTTCGAGCGGAACCTATGTCACTGGAAATGCAGTGATAAGAGCAGCAGAAAAAATGAAAGAGGAACTCATAAAGGGAGCAGCCCAGCTTCTGGAAATTCCCGGAGAGGAACTGTTTTTTATGGGGGACAGAATAGAGTATGGAGATAGAACAATAGGACTGGAGGAGCTGGCAGGTCAGCTTATCTCTTTTAGGGGTATGAATCAGATAACAACCACTGCAACCTGGGGAGGAGACAAATCTCCACCGCCTTTTATAGCGGGATTTGCCGAGGTGGAGATAACTCCTGAAACGGGAGAGATAAAACTCCTGGAATTCCTTTCGGTAGTCGACTGCGGAACAGTTATAAATCCAGCTCTTGCCCAGGTGCAGGTAGAGGGAGGAACAGTTCAGGGTATAGGTCTGGCACTCTTTGAAGAGATACATTTTGACAGGAAGGGAAAACTTCAGACAGATACCTTTATGCAGTATAAGATTCCTGCCAGAAAGGATACTGGAAAAATATCTGTGGAATTTTCATCTTCCTATGAGAAAACAGGACCTTTCGGAGCCAAGTCTCTGGGAGAGATAGTTATAAACTCTCCATCTCCTGCCATAGCCGATGCAGTTTACAGAGCCACAGGGATGAGAATCCGTTCACTGCCTATAACTCCAGAGAAAATAATTTTAGGAGAATAGGGGAAAGATTTAAAAAACTCAAGGAAACAGAAATTTCATCCAGTAGAATAGAGATAGAAAGAAAAAAACTCTACTTTAAAGGAGTGAAAAAAATGTTGAGTGAAAAAATCAGAGGGGAAGCCCTTTACTGCGACGACATCCAAATTGAAAACTGCCTCTATGGGAAAACACTGAGATCAGGAATAGCCCATGGAAAAATAAAAGAGATAAGATATCCTTCAATGCCTGAGGGATATTTTGTCGTGGATTATAGAGATATTAAGGGAAATAATATAGTGAAAATAATCGATTTAGATCAGCCTGTGCTAGCAGAGAATTTTGTGAACTATATAGGAGAACCCATCTCTATAATTGTGGGAAGAGATAAAAAAACTTTAGAAAAATTAGTTAAAGATACAGATATTAAGTATGAGGAGCTGGAGCCCCTGCTGCATATGGATGAAAACTCTGTTTTTCAGGATATTAGTACCGAACGGGGAGATATGGAGAGAGCCAAAAGAGAGGCTCGATATATTTTTACAAAAATCATGGAAACGGGGCCTCAGGAGCATATATATATGGAAACTCAGGGGATGATAGCCACCTTTGACGGCAAGGAACTTACTGTTACAGGGAGTCTTCAGTCTCTTTATGCTGTGAAAAATGCAGTGGAATACTGTACAGGATTTCCTGCCAGGGTAAAGGCAGCTGAGATAGGTGGAGGTTTCGGAGGGAAAGAGGATTTTCCCTCTCTTCTTGCATGTCATGCATCTCTCTGTGCAATTAAGGCAGGGGGAACTGTAAAAATAATCTATGAAAGGGAGGAGGACATAATTTGTACCACCAAACGTCATCCCTCAAAATCCTGCTATACCCTTTATTTAGATGAAAACTATAGACTTCTGGGAGTGGAAGCTGATCTCAGATTGGAGGCTGGAGCCTATATAGGTCTTTCCAATCTCATATTAGAAGTGTTTATGGGGCGAGCATGCGGAGTCTACAGGGTGCCCAATGTGAAAATCCGTGCTAGAACTTTTAAAACTAATAAAATTTCCTTCGGGGCCTGGAGAGGTTTCGGAGCTCCCCAGGGAATCTTCGCCATTGAGACAGCTCTAGATCTCTTTGCCCGGGAGAGGAATCTGGATCCTGTTCAGGTTAAAAAAATAAATTTGGCCCAAAAGGGAGACCTTTCCACTACTGGAGGTCTCTATCGGGAAGAGGTGAAGCTTCCGCAGATGCTGGAGGAACTTCTGGTAAAATCAGACTACTACAATAAATTGGAAAAATTCAAAAAAGATTCTGGAAAATATTTAAAGGGGATAGGAGTTTCTTTCTCACTTTTGGGAGGAGGTCTCAATGGAACTACAGAAAGAGATATCCAGAAATCTAAAATACGGCTTTGTAGAAATTCCAATGGTGATTATGGAATATTTTCTACTGTTTTAGAGATAGGGCAGGGACCCTCTATTACCCTTCCTCATATTGTGGCCCAAGTTTTGGAAATTTCAGCAGAAAAAGTAAAACTC
This sequence comes from Fusobacteriaceae bacterium, assembly GCA_051646055.1. GTDB lineage: Bacteria > Fusobacteriota > Fusobacteriia > Fusobacteriales > Fusobacteriaceae > JAGNZR01. Next base: position 382 of record JBOFCM010000014.1, on the reverse strand, counting down.
CATACTCCTGATTCTAAATTCTGTCCAGACTCAGGTCCTACAGTTGCCTCTAGAAGTGCACTTATAGTGGGAAAATTGGTAGAAAGAGCTGCCCAAAAAATGAAAAAGCTCTTAGAATTAGAGGGGAATTTAGGGAAAAGTCTAGAGGTAGAGGAAGAGTACCATCATCCCGAAGGATTTCAATGGGATAACGATAAACACAGAGGAGATTTTAATATTAACTCCTCTGTGGCAATCAATATAGTGGAAGTGGAGATAGATTCTGAGACTTATAGAATATACCCGAAAAAATATTGGGGCTACTACGATATAGGGACTCCTCTGGACAGAAAAGTGGTTATGGGACAGATTCAGGGAGGAGTACTTCAGGGGATAGCCCACT
>JBOFCM010000013.1:0-28225 GCA_051646055.1 Fusobacteriaceae bacterium | reverse complement strand
GTGACGTCTCATTACTGAGAATTTTCTGAACTAATTTAGTTCAAAGATTTATTAGATTACTTCTCTATTCTGTTGTTAATGTCCTTTTTTTTCGTTCACGCTTTTCGTCGTGGACAAATATAATAATACTATAAGAAACATAAAAAGTCAATGCTTTTTTTATTTTTTTGTTATTTTATTTTTGAAACTATTTTTTTCTTATAGTATCATCACTTCCCACACACATAAAAACCCTCTGTTCCCAATGCGTTATTTTATTTTATCAAGATATGAACCATTTCTGTAAATTTCTCTAAGTTTAAAATATTTTACCATCGAATATATTGCACTGGTTGTGGCTATCAGGAATCCTTCCACTCCATCCAAGAATCCCAATCTGAATATATACATTCTTAAAAATTTATATAGAGGGTTTAAAACTATCTGAAATAATCCTGTTTTTTTTCCTTTTTTATAATAGTCAAGTGCGCCTTCTGTTGTATATCTATTAAATTTAGAAAAGTAATCCTCTAAGGTGTTATATGAATGGTGGAGAATTTCTTCTTCTAAAGTTCCTATGGTTCCTACGCTCTCAAAAGCTTCATGTACCAAATTGTCGTTAAATTTACCAGAATTTTTTTTAAATAACCTTATATGACTGCTTCCACTCCAGCCTCCGTGTCTCAGTTTTTTTCCAAAACAAACAGTAGTAAATTTTATTTTATATACATCTTTTTGCTCTTTGGCATCGATTATCTCTTTTATTTTTCTTCTCAATTCCGGAGTAATTTCTTCGTCGGCATCAATATTTAGAACCCATTCTTGAGTGCTTTTTTCAATAGCTAGATTTCTCTGCTTTCCATACCCTAACCATGGCTGCTCAATCACATTCGCTCCATATTTTCTGCATATCTCAACAGTTCTATCTCTTGAACCGCTGTCTACAATAACTATTTCATCTGAAATATCTTGTACTGCCTTCAGGGTTCTTTCTATGTTTTTTTCCTCGTTGTAGGTTATTATAGCCACAGATAATCCCATTTTTCCTCCTTTAAGACAACAGTTGATAAATTTTTCCTAGAATAAGGTTTCTTCCTAAAAATAAATTTATCCTGTATTTTTTTTCTGTAAACTCTCTCAATTCGATTCTTTTTATAAAATCAAGGTCTCCTCTATAACTGTTAGTGCCCTTCTTTGTACTTACAAAACCTTTTACTCCATTTTTCTTTAAAACTGCCATAGCTTCAGGTCCTCTATGTCCCCAAGGCCAACAAAAAAATAAAACTTCATTTCCTAATTTTGTTTCTATCATTGATTTGTTTTTATTAAAATCATTCATTATGCGTTGTTCAAACTCTTCCAAAGTAACTTCTTTTATATATTTTTTAAGTTCCTTGTCTATATAGTTCTGTCCCTCTTTTATTCGCTTAGACAGATCTAATTTTTCTAAATTTTCATAATAATATTTTTGGAATTCTGAAAACAATTTTTTATCTACATCTATTCCTCTAATCGAATATTCTCCCCTTTTACCAAATTTAGGGTATCCACCCTTTGGTATTCCATAAAGATATATATCACTACTATCAATTTTTTCTTTTTCTTCAAAAAATCCTAATATAGTATTATTTTTGAATATAGCTCTATGCCCATGAGAATGTGCCTGAAAATCAACCAATCCAGATTCATGCATTTCTTTTATTTCATTCCATGTCATATATTGTTCTGAAATTTCAGTTCCTTCGTCCAAGTATCTTTTTGCAGACACCAAATTTGCTTCTTCATTATTTTTAATTTCCACATCACTTTTTCTTTCTTCTCCCAGAAATGCAGTATTTAAAAATATTGTGGCCTTCATATTATATTTTTTTAAAAGAGGAAAAACATATTTGTAGTTATCATAATATCCGTCATCCAATGTTATAAGCACTGAATTTTTCAATTTTTCTTTATCTAGCATTTGAGATATAGTTATCGTTTCCATTTTCTTCTCTTTTAAAACTTGAAGATGTCTCTCAAAAAGTTCAGGCGTAACTTTTGAACTAGGATTTACTTGATGGTAAAGAAAAATAGGTATACCCTTTCTATTGTAATAAATGCAAATAAAAATAAAAAAAATAGATAAATAGATTATCATCAAAAATTTGCCTCCTAAAAAATCTATTGAATTTTAATTTAGGTAAAAATATCTACCACTGAATTGGGGTTAATCCGTTTTCTGTCAGATATTCATTTGCTCTCTTGAAATGTCCGCATCCAAAAAAACCTCTATTTGCAGAAAGCGGACTGGGATGGACACTTTCTAATATTAGATGATTGGGGTTACTTATCAGAGCTTTTTTTCCTTTAGCTGAATTTCCCCACAATATAAATACAACAGGTTCTTTTTTCTCTCCTATTTTTCTTATAACCTCATCGGTAAACTTCTCCCACCCTTTTTTTGAATGGGAATTAGGCCTCCCCTCTTCAACTGTAAGCACAGTATTAAGAAGGAACACACCTTGTTTTACCCATCTCATGAGGTTTCCAGACTTAGGAATCTCGTATTCCGGATATTCTAGTTTTAATTCTTTAAACATATTTCTCAGAGAGGGGGGATGAGGAATCCCCTCGTTTACGGAAAAAGCTATTCCGTTCCCCTGATTTTCTCCATGATAAGGATCCTGACCTAAAATTACAACTTTTATATTCTGAAATTCTATATTTTTAAAAAGATTAAAAACCTCCTCCCTAGGAGGGTAGATTTTTTTCTCTCTGTACTCTTTTTCTAAAAATTTTTCCAACTCTATAAAATATGGTGCCTGAAATTCATCTTTCAGTATCTCTCTCCATTTTATTTCCATGTTCCGCCTCTTAATTCTTTCCGTCTTTCGTGCAGTTAGGGAAAAGTCCTGTCATTCCACATGCTGAACATGAAATTCTACACTCTGGAGTTAGAGCTGCCTCTTCAGATTTTTTAAGTTCTCTCTTTAAAAATTCCTTAGTTACTCCTATTTTGACAATATCCCAAGGAAGTTCTTTTTCCATGTCTCTAGTCCCTAAATAATAGCTGCCATCCATGCCTAACTCTTTCATAGCCTCTTCCCAGATTGTATAGTTATCTCTATAGTCATCCAGTTTAGCTCCTTTTTTCCAAGCTAACTCTATTAAATCTCCTGTTTTTTGATCTCCACGGGAAACCAAGCCTTCTAGATAAGATTTTTTCATAGAGTGAATCTTGATTGTACAACCCTTCATTCCTTTGAACAGGTCACGAAGAAGTGCATGTTTATGTCTCATCTCTTCAAAATCCATCTGTTTATGCCACTGAAACGGAGTATGTGGTTTAGGTACAAAATTGGATACACTTACAGTGATGTTTATTCCTCTGCTTATTTTTCTACACATAGTTGTAACTTTTTGTGCCAATTCATGGATACCAGCAACATCCTCATCAGTTTCAAAAGGAAGTCCTATCATAAAGTAGAATTTAAGACTCTGCCATCCAGCTTCTATAGCTCCCTGGGCAGTTTCCATTATCTCCTCTTCACTTACACCTTTATTTATTATATCTCTCATTCTCTGTGATCCTGCTTCTGGAGCAAAAGTAAATCCAGTACGCTTTCCACCACTTATTTCTACAGCAGTTCTCACAGAATCCATATTCATTCTTAGAGAAGGAAGAGAAACTGACAAGTTTTTATATTTAGTATTACTTTTTAAATTATTTATAAGTTCATTTATCTTGGAATAATCACTACTGCTCAGTGATGACAATGAAACTTCCGAATATCCAGTTCCTTCTATCATTTTTTCAATAAGTTCCAGATTTTTTTCCAAAGATCTTTCTCTCAACGGTCTATAAACAATACCGGCCTGACAGAATCTGCAACCTCTTGTACATCCCCTCTGAATTTCTACAGAGGCTCTATCATGGACTATCTCCATAAAAGGTACCAGCTGATTTTCATAGTAGGCTGTTTCATCAAAGTTTTTTACTATAGCTCTCTCTATTGTTTTTTTTCCTTTATGAATAGATGGAATATACACTCCTTTCAAGTCTTGAAGTTTAGCAAGTTTTTCTTTTCTAGAAAGTTCTCTATTCTCCATTATTATTTTAGCCATGGCAGGCATTACATCTTCTCCATCTCCTATAACTATAAAATCAAAGAATTTTTCAACCGGAACAGGGTTCATCATGCATGTTCCACCAGCCATAATAAGAGGATCATTCTCACTTCTTTCCTCTGCCCTTATTGGAATTCCTGCAAGGTCTAAAGTATTCAGTACATTGGGATAACTCATCTCATATGACAGAGAGAATCCTACCACATCAAAATCTTTTAACTCTCTTTTACTCTCTACTGAAAAGGCAGGTATTCCCTCTCTTCTCATTATCTCTTCCATATCTGTTCCAGGAACAAATCCCCTTTCTAAAGAAAATCCTTCTACCCTGTTCAAGATACTATAAAGTATTCTGAATCCAAGATTGGACATTCCAACCTCATATATGTCTGGAAATACAAGACACATATTAGCAAGAAAATCCTCCTTATGGACACTATTTATCTCATTTCCCAGATATCTTGCAGGTTTTTCTACCTGAAGCAGGTACTTTTCTATATCTACTTTCATACTCCTCCTTTATTATCTATCATCTAGTTGCTGAAATCTTTTCATAAGAGGATTTACTTCCTCATTGTGATGTTCTCTTATTTTTTGAGCTAGAGAAAGATCTAATTCTTTTATTTTTTCATATCCTCTTTCAGTATGAGCTGACGCCTTACGGTCTCTCCATAAAACTTTTTTTATCCGCCTCCAAAGACTGAGATTTTCTTTACCACAGTCATGAAGAAGTGACAGCCTCATATATAAATTATGGTTTCCAGTTTTTTTTAAAATATCATCTTTTTCTACAAATTTCATAAGACGATAACTGTGAATTTTGTCATATCTCTCCATACTATGGAAAATCTCCAATTCTCTTTCCTTAAGATATTTTTCTATCTCAGGATTCCACTTCTCATCATATCTTCCAAAAAGATAGATTATTCCCTGATTTAATCTTCCTTTTATCATATCTCTCTCACTATTGTGTTTCCATGAAGTTTTTTAAATTTATTTATATTATTTCCATTTTTTCCTATAAATTCACTTTTCTTCTCTTTTTTCAGATAAACAATATTTATATCCCCTAGCATCTCCCATTGAAGAATATCCGGATAAGAATCCATCCAATTTTTTTTATTTTTGTCTATATACATATCTTCCAGATCTTTTTTAACACAAATTTTATCTAATTTCAGATATTTTCCCGGAAGAGGATCCATAGAATCTGTAAGCAGATATGCTGACATTATTCTTACCTGCTTAGGCATGAAAGAGTCTCCTCTAAAATAAAGTTTTCCATCTGTATATCTTACCTCTACAGTTCTCATGTGTTCTTTCAGTTCCTTTCCTTTGTGGTCCGTAAAAATACTTACATCATAAGTTCCGGAATATTTTCTGCATCTCTCTTCTATCTCCTCCAGAGAGAGAGTTATTCTCTTTTTAGGATAAGAGTATATATATTCTCTTCCCTCTACCATATCTGGAAAAGCTAAGTTAGGAAGGGTTTTAACTATTTTTTTTATCTTTACATATGGAGATAATTTGTTGAAATTCTTTTTCAATTCATCTAAATCTCCAAAATATCTGCTACTTAGATACAAAATATTCTCATCTGCACTTACCTTGGCATCTGTTCTCCCACCCTGCTGTATTCCTTTAGCCCATGTAAATTCTAGTTCATTCATTATTCTGGAAAATTCACCCTTTACTGTATTTTTTCCTTTTAATTCATCAAAGGCATGAAATTTTATGCCATTATAGGCTATAAAAAAAAGAAAACCCAGTTTATCACTTTTCTCAAGAGCTCTGAAATTAATCGTCATTTTTCTCCTCGTTCTCTCTAATTCTTATTACGTGATGCTTTCTACATCTAGCTTCATAAGATTCGCTGGCTCCTACCATTATTATAGGATCATCGTAAAAAGCTGGTTCCCCATTGACAAGTCTTTGGGTTTTAGAAGCAGGGCTCCCACATACCATGCATATCGCATTAAATTTATCTACAAATTCAGCCTTTGCAAGAAGTTCATCCATAGGTTTAAAAGGCTCTCCACGGAAATCTTGATCCAGACCAGCAACTATAACTCTCTTTCCTTCATTAGCCATAGCTTCACAGAATTCCACAACTTCATGTCCAAAAAACTGTACCTCATCCACTCCTATAACTTCTACGTCAGGATATTCCTCCTTGACTATTCTATACATCTCCTCTACAGAATCTGCAGGAATAGCTTCTATAAAGTTTTGGCTGTGAGAAGCCAGTTTTACCTCATCATATCTCTTATCTGAAGAATGCTTAAATACTACAAGACTTTGTTTTCCGTATCTTACTCTTCTAAGCCTTTTAATAAGTTCCTCGCTTTTTCCTGAAAACATACTACCTGTTACAACTTCAATCCATCCCATGTGTTCGTTATAAAATAAACGCATATTTACACCCCTATCTTCACAGATTTAAAAAATTATCTCTTAATATTGCTTTAAATATTATACCATATTATCAAAAAAGATATAGAGGCAATGAATAACACTGCCTCTACATCTCTTTATAAATTTTTAGTTCCAACTTCTTCCTACAATAGCCCCATTTCTGTAGGTTCTTGTCTCAGTTAGCTGTCCTTTTTCATTGTATATTCTCCAAATCCCGTGTCTAGAAAAGTTTACATACTCTCCCTCTTCATGGACGTTTCCTCTGTCAAAGTATGATCTCCAGCTTCCGTTTCCATTTTGAAAAATATCTTTGTAGATTTTTTTTCCATCCTGATTATACCATTCAATTCCAGTTATCCTGTTATTCTTATGGTAAACAATCGATCTCACTTTTGCATTTGGATAGTAAGTTATCTGTTCTCCATTTATTTTACCGTCTACGTAGGTCTCTATCATCATTATGTTTCCCTGAGAATCGTACCATGTTTTATCCCCAGAAAGTATCCCTTTTTCATAGGGCTCTGTATATTCTACATAATCTCCCAATTTCAATACCAGCGTTCCAGTAAAAGGAGTTGAATCTCCTTTTATATACATTTTTTTATCTTTTCTGAGATCTCTATCCAGATAATCAGCTTCCCTCATTTTTGCCTGAATTCTTTCAATATTTACATCTTTTTTCAAAGTGTCGGAAAAACTCACATTAGCAAAAATGGAAAACACAAGAATAATTAACAATTTTACAGAAAGTATTTTCTTCATTAAATGCCCCTTTAAATCTCTTTTTAATATTTATACTTTCTGTATTATAACCCTTTTTCAGTATAAAATCAAAAGTTTTCTTGATTTCTATTTTTAAGCTTTGGGAGTTATCTCCATCTCTATAGCATGAAATTTACATTTTTCGTAACACAGCTGACATCCTATACATTTATCTGGATCTATAACATGTTTTTCTTTTATAACTCCTGTTATGGCTGTCACTGGGCATACTCTTGCACAAGCTGTACATCCTATACATTTTTCAGGAATAATCTTTGCTTTTTTTATCTCTGTTGACTCATCATTTATGGCATTGGTAGGACATTTTACTGCACATAGTCCACACTGAATACATTTTTCCACATCTATTTTTGCTAGATTGTTGGAAACTGTTATAGCATCCACAGGACAAACTTTAGCACATATTCCACAACCTATACAAGCTACAGAACAGTTCTTTTTAGCATCTGGTCCTTTCTCTCTGGATGAACATCTTACATTTACTCTCTTATCCTGAGGGAGCATAGCTATTACTGATTTTGGACAAGTTTTCACACATTTCCCACATGAAATACACTTCTCCTCACTTATCTCAACTATACCTCTCTCGTGATTTATAAAGATAGCGTCTGCTGGACATACCCTTGCACAATCTCCATTTCCTATACATGCAAAACTACAACTTTTATCTCCACCGCTATAAAGAGCCATAGAAGCACAGCTTTTAAGAGCTCCACTGTAATTATATTTCTGCTTAATTCTAGTATGCTCTCCCTGACATATCAGTTTAGCCACTATTTTTCTCTCAGAAATTTCAACTGAAACTCCCATGACATCACTTATATTTTTAACAACAGCTCCACCACCTGGAGCACAGGCATCAATAGGTGCTCCGCTATTAACTATGGCATCTGCATAACCTGCACATCCAGGAAATCCACAAGCTCCACAGTTTATTCCAGGAAGAACTCCCAGTATCTTTTCAACTCTCGGATCTACCTCAACTTCAAATTTTTTAGAGGCAAATGCAAGAAACAGTCCCATAGCTAAACCCGTTACCCCCAGTATCAGGGCTGGCATCATTATATTTTCCATCTCATCCCCCTATATTTTCATTCCGCTGAATCCCATAAAGGCCATAGCCAGAAGACCTGCACATATAAATGCTATCGGTACTCCCTTGAAAGGCTTTGGAATCTCAGCAAATTCTAATCTCTCTCTTATTCCAGCCAACATAACTAGTGCTAGGGTAAATCCTATTGCAACAAAGAACCCTGTAAGGATAGTCTCTATGAAGTTAAGCTCCTGCTGAATATTAAGAAGTGCAACTCCAAGTACAGCACAGTTAGTTGTTATAAGAGGCAGAAAAACTCCCAGGGCCTTATATAATCCTGGAGATGTTTTCTGAATTGCCATCTCAACAAACTGAACCAGAGAAGCTATTATAAGTATAAAAGCTATTGTCTGAAGATACTGCAGATTAAAAGGCGTTAGAATATAGTGATATATTACCCATGTTACACCTGAAGCCAAAGTAATAACAAAAGTTACCGCCATTCCCATTCCTATGGATGAATCAACTTTCTTAGAAACTCCCATAAAAGGACAAATTCCTAGGAATTTTGCAAAGATAAAGTTATTTATAAATATTGATCCCACTATTATGGTCAACAGTTTTCCAAAATCCATTTTATTTCTCCCCTCCCACTAGCTCTCTCTCTTTCTTCATTTTTAGGAAGTTCTGGATAGCTATTATAAATCCTATAGTTATAAATGCTCCTGGAGCCAGTACAAATATTAGAGCCGGAGTATACGTAGAAGGAGTTACCGCCACATTGAAAAGAGTTCCGTTTCCTAAAATTTCACGAATTGATCCTAGTATAGTTAGAGCCAATGTAAATCCTAATCCTGACCCTATTCCATCTAAAAGAGAAGAGAACACATCGTTTTTAGAAGCAAAACTCTCAGCTCTTCCAAGAACTATACAGTTAACAACTATAAGAGGAATAAATAGTCCCAGTACAGAATAAACAGCAGGCACATAGGCTTTCATCAGCATCTCTACAATTGTAACTAAAGAAGCTATTATCATTATGAAGGCCGGTATTCTCACTTTATCAGGTATAACTTTTTTTAGAGCTGAGATAAGAAGATTTGAAAAAGCCAAAACTGCAGTAGTTGCAAGTCCCATAGCCATTCCATTAATTGCCGATGTAGAAGTTCCTAGCGTTGGGCAAAGACCTAGCAGTAGAACAAAAACAGGATTTTCTTTTACAAGTCCTCTAGTTAAAATCTCTTTATAATTTTTAGCCACTATTTCTTCACCTCGCTCTCATATGTTTTTAAAACCTTCATAATTCCTGTGTAAACAGCCTCTGGAGATATAGTTGCTCCTGCAAAGGCATCTACGCTTTTATCAAAACTGTAATCTACGTTTCTTCCCTTCCAAAGGTTTTTCCATTCCTGATTTGTTATTTTTGATCCTAATCCTGGAGTTTCCTGAGTTCCTATTATATCCAGTCCTGTAATTTCACCTGTCTGTGTGAATCCCAGTACAAATTCAATAGGTCCCGCATATCCATTTTCAGCAGAAGTTACCACATAACCTTTCAGCTCTCCATCCTTAAATCCAGGGATGAATTTTATTCCTGAAGCCTCTACAGCCTCACCTTCCCTGAAATCATCAGCTATGGGAAGAACTACCATTCTTGCTGCTGTAACAACTTTTTTGGCATTCTCTTCTATGACTTTGCTTGTAAATCCATTTACTACAGAAAGTATAAGAGCCGATAAAAAAGCTATACTAAATAGTACTCCACCGTAGTGTATAAAACGATTTTTTTCCATGTTAAGCCTTCACCGTCCCGAATTTTTTTGGCATAGAATATCTGTTTATGAGAGGAACAAATCCATTCATTATAAGGATAGCATATGCCGTTCCCTCTGGATATCCTCCCTTCATTCTGATAAGAGCTATAAGAGTTCCTAACATTAATGCAAAAACAATTCTTCCTTTAGACGTAATTGGAGAAGTTACCATATCTGTGGCCATAAAAAATGCTCCCAGAAAGAGTCCTCCCGATACAATGTGCATCAGTGGATTCCCTCCCATGAGATAGGTAAGAATAAAAACTGTTCCTATGGTAATTCCTGGTACTTTCCAGTCTATCTGTTTTCTTATGATAAGGTAAACCCCTCCTATAAGAAGAGCAAGGGCCGATGTTTCTCCCAGAGATCCCCCCATAGAACCTACAAAAGCTTGAACATAAGGGTTTCCCCCTTCAATAAGGGAATTAGTCAGAGGTATTCCTCTTTTCATAGCATCCAGTACAGTTGCTCCAGCCTTCCCGTCATAGGAGAAAGTTGTAATTGCTACCGGCCACGAAGCCTGAATAAATGCTCTTCCCACCAGGGCAGGATTAAAAATATTGTGTCCCAGTCCTCCGAATACCATTTTTCCAAGAATTATAGATACGAAGGCTCCTACTACAAGATACACAAGACTCATCTGAGCAGGAACTACAAAAGCCAGAAATATTCCTGTAAGAATCGCACTTCCGTCAAATACTGAAGCCTCTCTTCCCATCATTCTAGTTCCCATATATTCAGCAATCATACATGCTGCTACCGATACAGATGTAACTACAAGAGCTCTGATTCCAAAGACATAGAATGCCACTAAAAATGCTGGTATTAAGGCTATTATTACATCATACATAACTGTTTCTACTGTTTCTGAAGTTCTTATATGGGGAGATGGCCCCATTTTAAATAGTTTTAACACTTTCCATCCTCCAATTAATAATTTTTATCTGTTCATCATCTTTCTTAAACTTGCTTTTCCTAACTTTATACACTCTGTAAGAGGTCTGTTAGCTGGACAGATATATGAGCAGCATCCGCACTCTATGCAATCCATTACATTGCTGTCTCTCATCTCTTCCCACATACCAGAAGCTCCCAGTCTTACATAGAGAGCCGGAACTAGGCTCATAGGACATACATCCACACATTTTCCGCAGGCTATACATGGTCTAGGTTTATATGGATTTGTCTCTGCAGTAGTGAGTGCCAGAACTCCTGAAGTTCCTTTGATTACTGGAACATCTGGTGTATATTGAGCCATTCCCATCATAGGTCCTCCTACAACAAGCTTGTCTATAACAACTCTGTCAGTTTCACAATAATCCAAGAGGTTAGAAATCTGAGTTCCGATAGGTACTAAAAGATTCTTTGGATTTTTTACAGCTAACCCCGACACTGTGACTATCTTTTCAATTACAGGTTTTCCATGAGCAACTGCATCATAGATAGCTGCCGCTGTTCCTGTGTTTTGTACTACAACACCCACATTTAAAGGAAGCTTTCCTGATGGAACTTCCCTATTGAGAATAGCTTTTATAAGCTGTTTCTCTCCTCCCTGAGGGTACATAGTTTTAAGGGGAGCAATCTCTATACCTGTATCTCCTAGATGTCTTTTTAAAATTTCAATGGATTCAGGCTTGTTATCCTCTATCCCTATTATAGCGGTCTTAACTCCCAGTATATATTTTAAAATTTCTATACCTTTTATAATCTTTTCAGGATGCTCAAGCATCATTCTGTTGTCTGAATTTAGGTAAGGTTCACACTCGGCTCCATTCAGAAGAAGAGTATCTATCCGTGCTCCAGCTGGTGGATTGAGTTTTATATGAGTAGGAAAACTAGCTCCCCCTAAACCTACAACTCCACATTCTCTTATCTGTTTCAAAAGATCTTCCTTGGTAGCTGTTTCATAATTTGCAAGAGGAATCAATTCACACCAAGTCTCCTCTCCGTCAGGTTCAAGAAATATAGTTTTTACTCTTCCCATCAGAGTAAAATCATGTAGATCTATTTTTTTTACTGTTCCACTTGTAGACGCATGGATAGGAGCTGTCATAAACCCTTCAGAATCGGCTATTTTTTGACCTTTAAGCACCTTATCTCCAACTTTTACAAGGGGCTCCAGAGGAGAACCTATATGTTGAAGAAGAGGAATGTAAAGCATTTTAGGCATAGAAATTTTTTCTGTTGCCATATTTTCTGTTCTTTTTTTGTTATCGTTGGGATGAACTCCTCCCTTAAAACCAAAAAATCTCATTATACACCTCTATTTTTTTATTTATTTTAATTTATACTGGATAATTTTATCATATTTAGATAGCCTTAACAAGAATTTTAAAGATACTTTGTATATTTTTTTACAAAAAAAAGTTAAATTTCAATCATTTTAGATTAAAATTACACAAAATGACTTTTCATTCATTCATTCTATATACTTAAATTTGATTTTTTATAAATTTTTTTTATTTTATTCTAAAATATTATATACAAAGAAAAAAAATTAGTGTATAATTACTTCGGATTGAAGGTTATAAATTGTTTTAATTTAATATTCAGTATTTTTCATAAGTACCTTATTATTTTAAAAATTTATATTCATTCAAGAAACACTTTAAATTTTTATGGAGGTATCGATGAAAGGTACAGTTAAATGGTTCAACCAAGAGAAAGGATTCGGATTCATCACTGGTGAAGATGGAAAGGACGTTTTCGCTCACTTCTCTCAAATCCAAAAAGAAGGATTCAAAACTCTTAACGAGGGAGAGGAAGTAACTTTTGATGTTTCAGAAGGAGCTAAAGGACCTCAAGCTACAAACATCACTGTAGCTAAGTAATTAAAATATGAAAAGAGCCTGAAATTCAGGCTCTCTTTTTTTATCCTTGTATTTTTTTGTTGTATATATCTATCTTCTGATATGGAATCTCTATTCCGTTAGCGTCAAAAGTCTCTTTTACTTTTCTATTCAGGTCAAAATAAATATCCCAATAATCTTCTCTTTTTACCCATACTCTAAAAGCAAAATCTATAGAACTTGCACTATGCTTAAATACTCCTATTCTATTTTCTGGTTTCTGAATAATTCTAAGCTCCTCTTTGGATATATCTGACAAAATATCCATAACTTTATTTATTGGAGTATCGTAGGAAACCGAGAATACAAGATCCAAACGTCTCTCTGGATTTTTAGAGAAATTTATTATGGCATTATTGGCCAACTGTCCATTAGGAACTATTATTGTTTTATTATCCGGAGTAATAAGCTCAGTATATAGTATTCTGATTTTTTCTACACTTCCATCTATTCCAGAGTTGTTAGAAATATAATCTCCCTTGTTAAATGGTCTGAAGAAAAGGATAAGTATTCCTCCTGCCAGGTTTGAAAGACTTCCCTGAAGAGCAAGACCAACTGCTAAACCTGCAGCTCCTAAAAGAGTTGCTATTGAAGTAGCCTGTATTCCAGCTGTAGATACAACTACAAAAGTCAAAAATATATAATAAACTGTTTGGATAAGTGATGATAAAAAACTCTCCAATAGAGGATCCATATTTTTCTTTTTAGCCGCTGTTTTATAATGTTTCATAAATGTATTTAAAATCTTTTTAGCAAAAAATACTATAAGTATTATTATAAGTAATCTGATTGTTATTTTTGGTAATATATTTAAAAATTGAGCTTTAAAAACCTCATATATCCCCAATGTTTTTCCCATTTCTTCTACTGCCATCTCTGTTTCTCCTTCAAATTAAATTATTTTCTGTTGTATCTCTGCATAAGTTTGTCGCTGTCCATGCCTTTTATAAAATCACGGACACATTTAAGAGAAAGTTCTGTTCCTTCAAGAAGCCTTTCCTCTTCCTCTTTAGTGAATCTGCTCAGAACAAAATCTACTATATCTCCTCCCACTTGAGATGGAAGTGTTGGCTTTCCTATACCAAAACGAACTCTTGGAAAAACTTCTCCCATATGAGCTATTATGGACTTTATTCCATTGTGCCCTCCTGAGCTTCCCTTAGGCCGAAATCTTATTTTTCCTAAATTAGTATCCATGTCATCATAGATAACCAATATATCTTCTATGTCTATCTTATAGAATTTTGCCACTGCAGAGAGGGAATCTCCGCTAAGATTCATATAGGTCTGAGGTTTCAAAAACAAAACTTTTTCTCCCTCTAAATTTATCTCAGTAAGAAGCCCCTGAAATTTTTCACGGAAAGCTGGAGCTTTAAATTCACGAACCAATATATCCACTACATCAAAACCTATATTATGCCTTGTTCTTTCATATTTCATCCCTGGATTTCCCAGTCCAACTACAAGTTTCATTTTTCCTCCTAAAAAAAAATGTCAAAGAGCAATACTCTCTGACATCCTCTTTTTTAAACTGAGACTGATTAACACTCAGCTTCAAATATATATTTAGCTAGTCCTCCAAGAGATGTCTCTCTGTACTCCTCTTTAAGGTCTCTTCCTGTTTCTCCCATTGTCTGGATAACCTGGTCAAAAGAGATAGAGTGCTTTCCATCTGTAAATAAAGCATAGTTAGCAGAATCAAGTGCTCTTGTTGCCGCTACTGCATTTCTTTCGATACAAGGTATCTGAACATATCCTCCAACTGGATCACAAGTAAGTCCAAGATTGTGTTCCATAGCCATCTCAGCTGCATACTCAATCTGCTCAAGAGATCCTCCAAGTAGGAAACATGCCATAGCTGCAGCCATTGAACATGCTGATCCAACCTCTGCTTGACACCCTCCCTCTGCTCCAGAGATAGTTGCATTTTCTTTTATAAGATTTCCTATAAGTCCAGCTACTGCCAGTCCTTTAAGAACCTCTTGTTCTGTAAGATTATGCTCTCTCTTAAGGGCATAAAGAAGTCCTGGAATTACACCAGCAGCTCCACATGTAGGGGCTGTAACAACTCTTCCTCCCCCTCCGTTCTCTTCAGATACAGCTAGAGTATATGCAAATATTCTTCCTGTTAGACCAGTTTGAGTCTCATTATTTCTAGCTTTTCTGTAGAAAGTTTGAGCTCTTCTTGGTAGTCTGATTGTTCCTGGAAGAACTCCACTTGTGTTTATTCCTCTTTCAACAGCAGCTTCCATAGCTTCCCATATCTCTTTTAGGAAAGGCCATACAGACTCTCCTTCACAAAGCTCAACATATTGCCAAAGTTCTTTCTTTTCTTTTTCGCACCAAGCTTTGATATCATCAAATTTTCTAAGTGTATATACAGTTTTAGAACCCTGTCTTGGCTCATTCTCATTCATGATAGTTCCTCCACCAACTGAGAAAGCTAACCACGATGTAAGCTCATTCCCATCAGCGTCTAAAGCTATTAGCTTCATTCCGTTTGTATGGTAAGGATGTACATAATCAGGCATCCATACTATCTCTGTGTGCTTAGGTTTAAAAGTCTCAATAATTATATAGTCAGTAAGATGACCTTTTCCTGTAAGAGCAAGTGATCCATAAAGCTCAACTTTAAAACTTGCAGCATTAGGATTTTCCTCTCTAAATTTTCTAGCAGCTCTCTCTGGTCCTATTGTGTGAGAACTTGATGGTCCATTTCCGATTTTGAATAATTCTTTTAACGAATCCATTTTTTCAACTCCCTTTTAACTTTGTTATTGTTTAAATTTTTTCTATAAAAACTATATGTTTTTTAAGCTTGTCTAATCTGACCCTTGAATTTTTTATCTACCAAGTTCAGAACTTTATCAACAGTTTCAACAATCTCTTTTTCTTCAAGAGTTCCTGTTTTCTTTCTGAGAACGATTGAAACTGCCACTGATTTTTTACCAGTCTCAATATTTTTACCCTTATACACATCGAATATATTTACTTTTTCTATAAGATCAGAAGTTTTTCCAATCTCAGAAGCCATATCTCCCACAGCCACTTCATCATCTAGAAGTATAGCCAGATCTCTTGTAACTTCAGGATATTTTACTATTCTCTCATATTTAGTTTTAGCTTTCATATATTTTTCCATAAGATTCAGCTTAAATTCAGCTACATAAGCTCTCTCTTTTTTTATATCCATTTTTTCTGCAAGATCTGGATGTATCTCTCCAAATGTTCCTAGAACTTCTCTTCCTACCACAAGATCTACCGCACGTCCTGGATGGAAGTTTTTATCAGTTGTTCTAACTAGGTTGTATCTGTTTATACCCAGATTTTTTACCATCTCTTCCACATACCCTTTAAGAGTATAGAAATCATATGATTCAGGCTTTTGGTTCCATAGAGTTCTCTCTGGCTTTCCAGCAAGAGCAAGAGCTATTCTATATTCCTCTCTAGCTAGTTCTTCTGCTGGGAAGAAAACTTTTGAAACCTCATAGAATTTAAAGTTATCTCCATTTCTATTGAAATTATCTCTGATATTAGCAAGAAGACTGTAAAGAAGAGTAGGTCTCATTGTTGAGAAATCTTCATTTATAGGATTCAGTATCTCAATGCACTTATCCTCTATTCCCATAATTTCTACAGCTTTTCTGCTGATAAAACTATAGTTTATAACTTCTTGAAGTCCAATATCTTTAAGAAGTGCTTTGATGTTGTCTACAGTTTCTACAACAGCATCTTTTTTTCCAGGAGCTATATCTTCCATTGGCATTTTATCTTCAATATTGTCAAAACCATACATTCTGATTATCTCTTCATAAAGATCTTCTGTTCTAGTCAAGTCTTCTCTGTACGAAGGAGGAATTACTAAAATACGATTTTGATCAGTTATTTTAATCTCCATATTCAGATTGGAAAGTATTTTTCCTATCTCGTCAAATTCAAGATCTTTACCTATAAATTTGTTAAGTTTTCCTATATTCAGAGGAATTTCAACCTTGGCTGCAGGGGCTATTTTAGAAGAGAGTATCCCTTTTAAAGATTCTCCTCCAGCTACCTCATGGATAAGATGAGTGATTCTGCTCAGAACTGTCTGAAGATTTCCTTTGTCCACTCCTCTTTCAAATCTGTATGAAGAATCTGAAGAGATTCCAAGAGATTTTACAGTTCTTCTGATATTTTTAGGTTCAAAAGCCGCAACTTCTATAAAAATATTAGTTGTCTCTTCTGTAACACCAGAATCTTTTCCACCCATAATTCCTGCTATTGCAAGAGGATTTTTAGCGTCAGCTATAACAAGTTCTCCGTTGAGTTCTCTCTCCTCACCATCTAAAGTCAGAAGTTTTTCTCCCTCTTTAGCTCCCCTTACAACTATTTCTCCCTCTACAATTTTATCTGCATCAAAAACATGTATCGGCTGATTATATTCAAACATAACAAAATTTCCAAGATCAACTATATTATTAATAGGCTTAAGTCCCATGGCTCTTATATGTTTTTTTAGCCATTCTGGTGATTCAGCAACTTTAATATTTTTCATGTATCTTCCCATATAATGGGTACATCTCTCTTTATCCTCAATAGTAACTGCCATTTTTGATTCTACAGGCTCTACTGTCTCAACTATTTCAGCTTTAGGATATTTTACTTTTCTATTGTAGTAAGCTGCAACTTCTCTTGCTATACCTATGTGAGATAGACAGTCGGGTCTATTTGGAGTTATTTCTAACTCAAATATAACGTCGTTCAGCCCTATGTATTCTCTGTACTCTTTTCCCAGTGGTGCATCTTCAGGAAGTATTATGATTCCATCTCCATTCTCTCCCATTCCCAATTCCACTTCTGAGCAAAGCATTCCATAAGATTCTACTCCTCTTATTTTACTCTTTTTTATTTTGAAGTTACCTGGAAGATTAGCACCTATAAGAGCTACAACAACCTTATCTCCCAGCTTGTGATTAGGAGCTCCACAAACTATCTGAAGAGTCTCTTCTCCTGCCACATCTACTTTAAGAAGAGTAAGTTTTTCAGCTTCCGGGTGTTTTCCATATTCAACAACCTGACCAATTACCACATTGGCAAGATCTGCACCCTGAACCTCTACAGCCTCAACTTCCTGACCTATCATTGTAAGAGAGTGTTCAAGCTCTCCTAGATTTTCTTTTATATCTACATATTTCTTTAACCATTCTAATGATATTAACATATTTTACTCTCTCCTGTTTTCCCTCTCTTTATTAAATAGCCTATCTGAACTGTCTTAGGAACCTTACATCATTTTCAAAGAAGGCTCTCAGATCATCAATTCCATGTCTCAGCATAGTTATTCTCTCAAGACCCATACCGAAGGCAAATCCAGTATATTTATCAGTATCATAACCAACTGCTTTCAGAACCTCAGGGTCAACCATTCCGCATCCCATGATTTCCAGCCATCCACTATTTTTACAAAGTCTGCATCCTTCTCCCTTACAGATCACACACTGAACATCCATCTCAGCACTTGGCTCTGTAAATGGGAAGAAATGGGGTCTAAATCTTACCTCTGTCTCTCCGAATACTTTTCTTACAAATTGAGTAAGTATAGCCTTCAGATTGGCAAAAGATATATCTTCTCCTACCATAAGTCCTTCAAGCTGATGGAACATAGGTGTGTGAGAAATATCGTAATCAGATCTATAAACTTTCCCCGGACAAATCATTCTAAAAGGAGGTTTATTATTCATCATATACCTAACCTGAACCGGCGATGTATGTGTTCTCAGAACCTCATTTTCTTTTATATAGAATGTATCCTGCCAATCTCTTGAAGGGTGAGCTTCAGGAATATTAAGAGCATCAAAGTTATATTCAACTTTCTCTATCTCAGGTCCCTCTGCCACGTCAAATCCCATATGCATAAAAATATCTTTCAGATATGCGGAAGTCTCAGTAATAGGATGATCTCTTCCAACTTCAATTCCTCTTCCTGGAAGTGAAATGTCAATAGTCTCCTCTTTTAGCTGAATCTCTTTAGCTATTTTTTTAAGCTCATCTTTCTTTTCTTCAAGGGCTCCTGTTATAGAGTCTTTAAGCTCATTAAGAAGCTGACCGAATACAGGCCTCTCCTCTGGAGAAAGATCTTTCATTTTTTTAGAAAGTTCTGTTATCTCCCCTTTCTTTCCAAGAAGTTTTATTCTCAGGCTCTCTATTTTATCTAGATTATCTGATTGGGCAATCTCTTCTAGAGATTGTTTTTTTAAATTTTCTATTAAACTGTTCATCTTTCCTCCAAAAACATTAGGGTAGACTTTTAAAGAAAAAGTCTACTTTATCCCCTTCAATCTCTATTATTCCATATTTCCCATCTTTTAGGGCTCCGGGATTGAAGTATTCACAATTTTCATATCTCTCATAAAGAGGAATATGTGTGTGTCCATATATTACAAGATCTGCTCCCACCTCTTGACTTCTGATTTTGAGTTGATTGAGGGATCCCTTAACTCCGTACAGGTGTCCGTGAGTAAGAAAAATTTTTCTTCCTTCAATCTGAAAAAGCTCCTCTTCCCCATAAGTTTTCTCAAAATGGTCGCAGTTGCCTTTTACAACCTTATATTCCACGCTCAGATCTCTGTATGAAAGAGTAAAATCTCTAAAATCTTCACTGTGGTCCCCTGCACTTATTATAAAGTCAGGTTTCTCTTTTTCATATATTTCCACTATATTAGATATCTCTCCATGAGAATCTGAATATACCAGTATTTTCATATAACTCCTATTCTATCCTATAAAAATAACCATCTTACTGTGCTCAAGAAGTTTTAATCCTGTCTTTTTAGTAAGCTTTTCCAGGAGATAAGATCTGTTCAGGTTACCCATGACCATAACTCCCTTTCTTTCTTCTTGAGAGAGATAGTGAAGAACCTCTTCTTTTCCTGGAAGAGTTTTCTCTTCTATTTTTTTTCCTCTGGCTCTCATATATTCAATAAGTTTGTTTTTTTCTTCGTTGTTATTCACACTTACCGATATATATCCTGAAAGTTCCGGAAATATATTCATAAAATTATAAACTGATCTGTTTACTTTAACTCCGTCATCGTTGGCTACATATATATGAGAAAAGTCAGGCATTCTGTCTCCTACTATCATAACAACTTTATAGTTGTTTTTAAGTATCTCTACAAGTGTATCTGATACAAGAGCTCCCTTTCCCACTATGAGGAGATCATAACTCTTCATCTTGTCTCTTATAGTTTCTCCCAAAATTCCAATCTCATATTCCAGCTCGATTTTTGCCTTGTCTTCTCTAAGTTCTTTTTCTATGCTCTGAACTTCCTGTTTCTCAAAATTCATCCACTCATCACTCATAAGAACTCTGTTACTGTCAAAAACCATACCGTCGAAGCCCTGAGGTATAACTGTTTCATTTCTTATATCACTGATAAAAATCCCAGAGAGATGGTATCCCATACCATCTCTCATATAAATTGCACTCTGTATAAGATTCTCTCTGTTACTCTCATTTCCAAATAAAACCAAAGCTTTTTTCATGAAAACCTCCGAAATTTTTTCAGATTATTGTTGTCTTTCTTGCTCTTCCGTTTCTTCCTCTAACTCTTCCTCTGTTTCAGCATGAACCTTAGTTATAGAAACCAGTTTCTCATCATCAGAAATTCTCATTATCTTAACTCCCTGAGTGGCTCTTCCTATTATAGAAATCTGCTCTGCCGGAGTTCTGATAACTATTCCCGAAGAAGTTATAGCCATTATCTCTATCTCTCCTTCTACTGGAGTAACTGATACTACATCTCCGGTTTTAGAGTTACATCTGATATTGATTACTCCTTTACCGCCTCTTCCCTGAAGTGGATATTCATCCATTTTAGTTCTTTTTCCATAGCCGTTTTCTGTTACCGTCAGCATTGTATCCTGATCTTTTATTATAGAAGCTGATACAACCTCGTCTTCTCCTTTAAGAGAAATTCCTTTTACTCCAGAAGCATTTCTTCCAATCTCTCTAATATCTGTCATAGGGAATCTTATAGCATTTCCATATTTAGTAGCCATAAATAACTGATCATTTTCATTATCCATAAGTCCTACATAGATAATGTCATCTCCTTCACGGAGTTTAATGGCTTTTATTCCGTTGCTACGGAGATGTTTAAACTCATCTAAGCTGGTCTTCTTAATTGTTCCCTTCTTTGTAGCAAATATTATGCTACGGTGCTCAGAAAATTCGGCAACTTTTATTATAGACTGAACATGTTCTCCATCTTCAAGTTTTATTATATTGGAGATAAGTTTTCCTCTAGATTGTTTTGAGAAATCAGGAATCTCATATACTTTTAGGTTAAAAGCTCTTCCTGTGTCTGTGAAAATCATAAGGTTGTTTAAGTTAGAAGCTGAATATATTCTTTCAACAAAATCATCTTCTACTGTATTCTGAGTAGAAACTCCTTTTCCTCCACGTTTCTGAGCTTTATATTTGCTCACTTCCATACGCTTTACATAACCTTTGTTAGTAATCGTTATAATAACCTCTTCATCTTTGATAAGATCTTCCATGTTTATGTCTAATCTCTCATTTTCAATCTGAGTTCTTCTATCGTCAGAATATTTCTCTTTCACATCTAGAAGATCCTGTTTTATTATATCGTTCACTCTAGATTCGTTGGCTAGAATATCTTTAAGGTCAATTATAAGAGTTTGAATCTCATCGTATTCATTGTCTATTTTTCCTCTTTCCATTCCTGTCAGTCTCTGTAATCTCAGCTCCAAAATTGCTTTGGCCTGAACTTCAGAAAATGCGTAACGGTTTATAAGCTGTTCTTTTGCCTCATTGGCATCTCCAGCTCCTCTTATAAGCTCTATAACTCTATCTATATTATCTAGAGCTATTTTAAATCCTTGAAGTATGTGAGCTCTCTTTTCTGCCTTATCCAAATCAAATTTAGTTCTTCTTACAATAACTTCTATTCTATGCTTTAGATACTCTTCTAGTATCTGCTTCAAATTCATAACTTTAGGAACGTTGTTAGCAAGAGCCAGCATAATTATTCCAAACGTATTCTGAAGATCAGTATATTTATATAGTTTATTCAGAATAAGCTCTGGTTCTTCACCTTTTTTAAGCTCAATAACAACTCTGATTCCGTCTCTGTCAGACTCATCACGAAGATCTGAAATTCCTGTTATTCTCTTATCTTTACAAAGTTCCGCTATCTTTTCAATAAGAGAAGACTTATTCAGCTGATATGGAACCTCTTTGATAATCAGGCTCACTCTGCCGTTTTTATACTCTTCTATTTCCACTTTTCCACGAACTCTTACTCTTCCTCTACCAGTCATATAGGCATCATATATACCCTTAGTTCCGTCTATAATTCCTCCAGTGGGGAAATCCGGTCCTTTTATGTGGTGAATAAGTTCTGGTATCTCTATATCTTTATTATCTATAAGGGCAAGAATTCCATCGCACACCTCTCCTAAATTGTGGGGAGGGATATTTGTAGCCATTCCTACCGCTATTCCTGTAGAACCATTTATAAGTAGATGAGGAACTCTAGAAGGAAGAACTATAGGCTCATCTAAAGAGTCATCAAAGTTTTTTCTAAAATCCACAGTATTTTTATCTATATCTAGAAGAAGCTCGTTGGAAATTTTGGCCATTCTAGACTCAGTATATCTCATCGCTGCCGCTGAATCTCCATCTATTGAACCAAAGTTTCCATGTCCATCCACAAGGGGATATCTGTAACTGAAGTCTTGAGCCATTCTTACCATGGTATTATATACTGAAGAATCCCCGTGAGGATGGTATTTACCCAAAACTTCTCCAACTATTCTTGCTGATTTTTTATGAGGTTTATCATAAGTATTATTCAGCTCATTCATGGCAAAAAGTACTCTTCTATGAACAGGTTTCAGTCCGTCTCTTACATCTGGAAGAGCTCTACTTACTATTACACTCATAGAATAATCTAGATAGGCCTGTTTCAGCTCGTCCTCTATATATCTGTTGCTTACGGCACTCAATGTATTTTCAATGCTTGACATCTATTATTACCTCCGAAAGAACTCTTATTTTAAAAATTTAAGAATATCTTTATTTTTGTTTATATACATTTTTTAAACATCTAAATTCTTTACATATTCAGCATGTTCTTCAATAAACTCTTTTCTAGGTTCAACCTTATCTCCCATAAGTTTATCAAAAAGAACATCTGCTTCTCTTGCATCATCTATGGATACCTGGAGCAGTGTTCTTGTATCAGGATCCATTGTTGTACTCCATAACTGCTCAGGATTCATCTCTCCAAGACCTTTATATCTCTGCAGAGTGTATCTCTTTCCTTCTCTTTCCATATTTCCAGTAACTTCTTTCATCTCTTTGTCTGAATATACATAAAGAGATGTTTTTCCAGAAGATATTTTATAAAGAGGTGGTTGAGCAATATAAATATTTCCGTTGTTTATTATATCTACAAGATATCTGTATAGGAATGTCAGCATAAGAGTTCTTATGTGGGCTCCGTCTACATCGGCATCTGTCATTATTATTATTTTTCCATATCTCAGTTTCTCTATATTGAAGTTATCTCCGATACCTGTACCAAAAGCTGTTATCATAGATCTGATTTCGTTGTTTTCAAGAGCCTTATGAAGACCTGCTTTCTCAACATTCAGAATCTTTCCTTTCAGTGGAAGTATAGCCTGGAATCTTCTGTCCCTTCCTTGTTTTGCAGAACCTCCTGCCGAATCTCCCTCAACTATATAAACCTCACATTCGTCAGGATTTTTAGATGAACAGTCAGCTAGTTTTCCAGGAAGTGATCCTACTTCTAGAGCTGATTTTCTAAGAACCAATTCCCTAGCTCTCTGAGCTGCTTCTCTAGCTTTTTTAGAATTCAGTATCTTCTCAACAATTTTCTTGGTCTCATTAGGATTATCCTCAAGGAACATCTTTAAGAAGTTAAAAGAGATACTCGATGTAACCCCTGTTACTTCTGAATTTCCTAGTTTTGTTTTAGTCTGCCCTTCAAACTGCGGTTGAGCAACTTTTACTGAAACGATAGCTGTCAGTCCCTCTCTGATATCTGAGCCCTGAAGCTTTCCGTCTTTTTCCTTAATAAGTCCCTGAGCTTTAGCTACATCGTTTACAGCTCTTGTAAGAGCTGTTCTGAATCCTGCTACGTGAGTTCCGCCGTCAGGAGTATTTATATTATTTACAAAGGAATATATAGTTTCTCTCTGACCTACATTGTATGTCATGGCTATTTCAACATCTACATTCTCGATATTTCCAGACATAAATACAGGTGTGGTCATAATTGGAATCTGTCCCTGTTCTATCTCTTTAATATAGTCTAAAATTCCACCATCAAACTTCAGATCTGATACTTTTACCTCTTCTTTTCTAGAATCTGTAAAGACTATATGAAGTCCCTTGTTTAAGTAGGCCAGTTCTTTAAATCTAGTTTCAAGAGTCAAATAGCTATATACAAGAGTTTCAAAAATTTCATGGTCAGCTTTAAATCTGAAAGTTGTTCCTGTCGTATCCGCTTTCCCTATCACTTTCAAATCTCCATCAGGTTTTCCTCTGTGATATTTTTGATAATATACATTCCCGTCTCTTTTTACCTCAACCTCTATCCATTCAGATAGAGCGTTTACTACTGAAGCTCCAACTCCGTGAAGACCTCCCGAAACTTTATAGTTGTCATTTTCAAATTTTCCTCCAGCATGAAGTACCGTAAGAACAACTTCTAAAGCTGATTTTCCATATTTGGGGTGTATTCCTACTGGAATACCTCTTCCGTTATCTGTAACTTCAATTATGTTATCAGGCAATAGATTAATAATAATTTTATCACAATGTCCAGCTAGAGCCTCATCTACTGAGTTGTCCACTATCTCCCAAACCAAATGGTGTAGTCCCCTTTCTGAAGTACTTCCTATATACATTCCCGGTCTTTTTCTGACAGCTTCTAATCCTTCCAGAACCGTTATATTTTCTGCTTGATAATTACTCATCATTTCCTCCAAATAGTTTCATTTCAGTATCTTGAAGAGAACCTGCAAGAAATCTTATTTCCTTTACATATTCCTCTTTTACAATCCTGTTTATTTTCTCTATATAAATCCCTCTGTTGAGATTCATATGATGAATCAGAGTACTGCTTTCACATGTGACTGTAAGCACTCCGTTTTTTACATCCCTTGGAAAAGATCTTTTACTCAGGTCTCCCACTATCTCTTTCCAATAAATTTTTATATACACTTCTTTTAATTTCCGGCTTTTTCGAAGCCCCTCATCTATCATATCTTTAAGATCTATGACGTTTTCTAATCCCCGCATATTATCTCTCCATCTGTCACATGAAAATTTTTACTTTCAATTCCCTCAATTTTGTCTGTCGAACTTATGAATAGCTGTATTCGTTTTCTTTGAAGATGGTTCAATACGCTCTCCCTCCGATTCTGATCAAAATATGAAGTTATATCATCTATAAGAAATATGGGATTTTCTCCTTTTTCTTTGAATATCATATCCAATTCAGAAAGCTTGAAAGAGAAAACTATAGATTTTTTTTCTCCCTGAGATGCAAAAGATTTTGCTTCTTTTCCATCTAAAAGAAATTTAAATTCATCCCTTTGTGGACCTATAAGGGAGTGCCCATATCTTCTTTCCTGAGAAAATTTTTTTTCTATCCGGATTTTCATCTTTTTCTCAATGGTTTCCAAAGTCTCACGTTTCTCAAGTTCCAAATCTGAAGAGTAAGTTACCCCCAGTTCTTTGGAGGAGTCAAAAAGTTTTCTATAGTTGAGATTGAGTATTATGCTTATTCTTTTTACATATTCGGCTCTCATAAAAATTACTTTGGCCCCCAAGCCTACGAACTGCTCTTCATATACAGAATATAGAGCATCTCCCGTTTTTCCCTCTTTGAGATACTGATTTCTTATTTTGAGAATTTTATTAAAATCCCTCAGTGCTCCATAATATTCTCCGCTACTCTGGGATATCTCCTCGTCAAAAAAACTTCTCCGTCTTCCAGGAGTTCCGGTTATTATATCGATATCTTCAGGAGTAAAAGCTACAACTGAAAGCCTGCCGTAAAATTCCTGGTGGGTCACTCTGTTTCCGTTAAAAGAGTATTCTTTTTTTTTGTCACTAAATTTTACTGTCAGAGATTTTCTGCTCAATCTGTCACTGTAATTTACAAAAGTCCCACATCTGTCCCTTCCATATTTTATCAGTTCCTGAGATCTATTTGAACGAAAACTTTTTCCTGTACAATTGAAATAGATGGCCTCCAATGCACTGGTTTTTCCCTGACCATTTTTTCCAAAAAAAAGATTAAAAAAAGGAGAAAAATTTATAGTGCCATCCTTAAGATTTCTAAAATTAACAAAATTAATAGTCTCTAAATTCATAATCTTCCGCTTACTGTCCTAGAACTAAAAATTCCTCTCCCTGAAATTTAACTTTATCTCCAGGGTAAAGTTTTTTTCCTCTTCTCAGTTCAATCTCTCCATTGACCTCTACCATTCCTTCAGTGATGAAGTATTTTGCATCTACTCCACTATCTACGACTCCTGCCCATTTTAAAAATTGATCCAGTTTTATAAATTCGCTGCTTATTTTTATCTCCTGCATAAACCCTCCTATGCAATTTAATTTACTCTAAATAATACCATAATTTTACTATATTGTACAACTTTAAATATATTTTAATACTATAGAAATTGGTTCTATACCCTCTCTTCCAATACACGTTCTATGTATAGTTTTATAGTGTTGATATATATTTTTTTAGATTTATCTCGCATTGTATTCAAGAAACTTTCTGAAATTCCTTCCTCCTGGCAGCAGAGTTTTCTGGCCAGTTTTTCAACTTCTAGTTTCTCATATTCATCCAGTTGGTCATAATTTTTTATTATGTTTACTTTGTTTTCTGGAATTTCTTGTACTGGAGAGATTCCAGGTTTATCATCAAAGTCAGCAGACATTGCTGTAGCTGTTTCTTCTATTATCTCTGTAAGTGTAGATATGGTTGGTTTTTTGAAAGTTTTAGCTGCTCTTTTTACTCCTGTTTTGGTCACTATAACCTTGTTATTTCCAGCTGAAAAATCTGAAAAAAGCTTTAAATTCTGACTTTCTTTCTCCTGTTTTTCCTTCTCCATATTTTTGCTGATACCTGAAATATATTGCACCAGAGTAGTTTTTATAGGTGCTGTAAGGGATTTATAGAGTTGATTCAACAGTTCGGTTGCAAATTCTTCTCCCTTTTCTGAAACAATTTTCAATATTTTATTATCTACCCTTTTTTCCCAACTACGGCTAACATAGATATTCTTCTTAGCTTTAGCTATTTTTTCCAATATAGTCTCACTGAAAGGTTTCACTGTTTCCACTGTTTCATTTTTCTTAAGTGGCTTAGCTGGTTTTGCTTTAGTTGTCTTTATTGTGGCAGGTCTCTGAACTATTTCTGCTTCTTGAATTTGTTGAACAGGTTTTCCAGCTCCATTGGGAAGTTTCATATATTCTTTTCTGTTAGCTAGAGTTCTCTCTGATATATGACAAGCTCCGTCCTTAGCCTTATTGAATATATAGTGAAGATGATAAGTATTTTGCTCGCTGTCATAGGTCTCAGAATATTTCAAAATATATCCTAGCTGCATCAGAATATCAAAGGCCTTCTGTATTCTTGTAAGAACTTGTTTCAGTCTACACAAAACATAGGTTTTCATAACTCCATTTTTATTAGAACGCTCTGTTACCTGCTCTGTTTGAAGTGGAATAATAGCTGCAAGAGTACGGATATTTATCTCATCCCTGTCTTTTTCCATACGAGCTTTACTTATGAATTTATAAATTCTTGCAGCAATAGGATCCAGATTCATAATCTCTACCAAGGCTTTACTGTTATAAATTATATATCTTTTTTCTTTAATCTTTTTACGGATGTTTTTATTCAGTGTAATTCTATAATAAATTTTCTTACCAATTTTAAGTTTTTGGTATGTAAGAAGTTTAAACTCTTCATCCTCAAATTTATATTTTCCGAAAAGTGTGTGATTAGAGACTACAAATTGATATTCTGTATTTTTGAGATTTTTGAGAGCTTGTTCTACCTTGGTATAATAAGTACGATTCATTTTATTTCCAAGAAATCCTACTATAAATTCATTAATTTCAAAATCTATATACTCGTTGTCATCATCCTCATCTTTAGCCTCATAAAGAGAAAGAAGATAAGTATATATTT
>JBOFCM010000012.1:0-4334 GCA_051646055.1 Fusobacteriaceae bacterium | reverse complement strand
TTTTAGTTTTCCCCAACTTTTATTCTTTCCTCTTTCCATATCTAATAGATCATCTGGATGTATGAAATGCGATAGATATCCATAACCTGCTATTCCATTAAATATCTGCCACATAATACTGTCATCTTTAACGAACCCTGCAGAAAATCTTGGTATGGAATATATTTGTGGATAATCCTTGTCTCTTCCTATTTCTTGAACAAAAAAGCCAAGTTCTTGCTCTGGAACTCCATAAAAAACACCAGAAAATACCTTTAAATTAGGTAGACTTTCAACTACAGCTGTTTTCCCACTTTTCCCCAAAAGATTACTAGGGGCCACATAGGAATATATTTCTAGTTTTTCCCCAGAGATTTTTTTCATGGTATTTTTAGCAACTTCTATACCCTCCTTCATACCTTCAATAGTTTCCCAAGGGGTATAAGCATAATCTTGAAAGTTTATTTCACCTAAAACGCCCAGTGAATTATGATTGTATCCATGAAGACCAATTTCTCCTCCAGTCATTTTGACTTCACGGCCTCTTCTGCTAAGTTCTTCCATGGTTCTTTTAGGAATTGTTATTCTCCCTAATTTTTCAACTTCATCATTGTATTTTATTATGGCAAAAGTGGAATATTTTAACTTTTCCCTGGCAGCTAAGGCTTTCATATCTTCCCACCAAATATCATTGTAAAAATCCTTTATTTTTATTCCGTATTCATCAGTTATCAAGGGATGTTTACCTTCTGGTATTGGTGCTGGATAATCATCTATATGAACAACCTTGGAATTTAATATGGGATAAAAGGTAACAGGAGAGTAATAAGCAATCAGCTGTTTCATAAGTCCTCTAACTATTTTTCCTTGAAAAAAAGTTGCATTTGTATATATAATTTTTCCCTCTCCATGGTCTTTTTTCCATATTAGGGGAATCCCTTCAAGGGAACGAGCTACTATATCCAAATTTTCTTCCAATTGAAAATCTATTCCAGAGCTTTCAATCAGCTCTCCTGGAAGATTTAAATCCTTTAACCCTGGAAATACCTCTTTTTCTAAAATCAATCCTTTGGTTTCTTTAAATTCCTTTGTTGCCTTTATTCCAGCTAGGGAATTAAATGGACTTTGAAAAGATCTTTGTAGGATGAAAAGAGACATTCCATTAAAAATCTCTGATTTTATACTTTGGAAATTTTCTTTTCTAAAACCATGGTAATTTTCTGCAGTTATTATTACTCTACTATATTCTTTCACATCTATCATTTTTTCGGTATTTATTGGATAAAGATCATAATCTACACGGGAGAAATCAAAAGATTCTTTTATTCCTTCTAATATTTTTTTTGAACTATTTTCATTATCTTGGTAAAGAACAAGAATTTTATCTTTTTTTGGAATATTTAAGTTTCCATCTCTAGGTTCTCCTAATTGAAATGAATATTTTTGATTTAATTGAAAATAGCTTTCTATATTTCTGATTCTTAAACTTTGAATAGCAAGTACTACTAGTAATATAAGAGCTAAAATAATTTTAGATTTCATAAAAATCAGCTCCTGGGAAAAGATTGTACAGACGTTTTAATAATAAGTCACGATTATTTTTTTCGGTATTTACAAAAAGAACTCGGAGAAGATTTCCTTCCAATCCAATCATATCCACATCCCTTATTTGTTGCCCTAATTGCTTTTCCAAAATTTCAGGTGTGATATCCTTTATCTCTCCTTCAAAGGCAAGATATTCTGTTTCAAAAAGATTTTTTCTATTTTTTTCTTCATTTAATATTTCATTAAAATATTTAAAGTTATATACCCTTGTACCTGGATAGCTATTCTCTTCAATTGCTTTATTTTTTTTCTCAATGGCAACTTCTAGGGCTTTATTCACCCACTGGGAAATTACTTTAAAAATTTCAAAACTATATTTTTCTCTATGGGTATAATATAATTTTTCCACATTTACAAATCCCAGAAGTTCATTTTTTCTTAAAATAGGGAAAATATACATGGGAGATCCTCCCTCTTGAGGATTTTGAAACTCCATTGGTTCACCTTTTTGCAGGACTTGATCAAAGTTAGTTTTTCCGTCCAATTGAATATAACTTGGAAATTCACTATAACCTACCTTTACCTTGGCTCTTATAACATTTCTTTCTTTGTTATACATATATATGGATAACACCTTACTACCTAAAAACTCCTTAAATATGCTTATAACTCTTGTAAAAATCTCTTCCACACTGGACTCCATCAAATTGCTTGTCATTTGGTGGAGTGTAAGTATACTTTCTTTACTCTCTATTATTCTATGCTTTAGCCTTTCATTTAACTCTGATAACTCTTCTGCAATTACACGTTTTTCCTCATATTTTCTTTTTAAAATATCTTTATCACTTTTCAAATCTTCTATTGTTTCTCTTTTTCTATCTGAAAATCTTCCCAAAATCAGTGCTATAAAGAAAAATATTAGAATAAATTTATAATAGGAAAAAGTAGATAAAAATATCACAGGGTCATTTCCCCCACGAATATAAGCTAAAACATAAAAAATTAAAGAAAGTGCTGCTCCTACAAGTCCGGAAAAAACACCGTATTTAAGAGATATGTAAGCTGTTACCAAGGCTAATGGATGTATATTCATCTGTAAAAAATCAAATTTAAATTTAGAATAATGAAAAAAGAAAAAATAAACAAGAGCTGTATAAATAAGACTCTCTGTTTTCCCTCCTATTATCTTTCTATTCATTTGTTATACTCCTTTTTTCAAAATAATAATACGTGTCTAATGTATCTAAATAATAACCATCTAATCCTATTTCTTTTAGAGATTCTTGGTATTGTTTTACTATCTCTTTCCATTCAGGATCCCAATATTTCACCCGATAGCTTCCAGCCCAATGGGGATTTTTTTCCATTATCCAATGGGGTTTTTCCTTTTTCCAGGTTTTTTTCCAATATTTTCTGTAATCCTCCCCTTCTCCAAGACTAAGATAACCTATCACCAATCTTTTAGTACCATTTTTACGAGTTTTCAATTTTTCAATTTGGCTTTTGTCTAGAATTTTCCCCTTTAGATGTGGCTCTATTATAAGCAGATCAACATCAGTCCTATCCAATGCTTTAAAATATTCTTCTAAATTTTTAAATTTTTCTGGGTTTAGAAGATAAAGAAAGTTTTTCACTTCTGAAAGATGGTTAACATCTTCCATTTCTGATTTTTCAATAGGCAAAAATATGATGTTGGCTTCTGGATCTGGAACTAACTCCCCTATAAAATTGTATTTTTTCATATTTTTTTTTACTTCTTTTTTTCTTTTGTCACCTTCTCCATAATTAACGGAAAAAACAGGTTTTCCCCTCTCTCTTAAAGGTATTAAATTATCTAAAAGCTCTTTTTTTTCTTCCTTGGGAGTTTTCATATTTTTGCCTCCCACACCATAAATAAGCGATTCTTGAGCAATTCCATCTACCCCATTAAAAAATGTTTCTATTATTTTTCCTTCTTCAAAAAAAAGATTGGTGGCATTTTGAGTTACTATCACTTGATTCTCTAGTTTTCTATCTCTAATTTCCAAAACAAGTTTTCGCATCTCCTCACGGTAATCTACATTTTCCATAGAATAAATTTGAATCACCCCTATAATAAAAATAAGAACTATTCTGATTTTTTTTATCTCAATCCCCCCTATTTTTTATATACCTTCTCTTTCCCCGATAAAATTAAAACTTTTCTGAAACAAATATCCTTAACTCTATCATGTTCGCAATTATCCATGCTTTTCCTTCAAATTATTTAAAATATTAAATTAAAAAAACCTCTATCTGGACAGGGATGCTCCTGTCCAACAGAGGTTTTTCATTCTATAAATAAATCATTTTTTTAGACATTCCACCATCAATTACAATGTTTGCTCCATTTACAAAATCATTTTCCCGGTTAGCCAGGAAGAGACACATATTTAAAATATCTCTTGGAACTCCCACCCTTCCAGAAGGATGCTGAAGATGATCTTCTTCAGAGAGGGATTCATACTTCTCTGTTTGTATCCAGCCAGGACTTATTGCATTTACAGTGATTGGAGTTTTAGAAAGAGAGATAGCCAGTGTGCTCGTCAGGGATACAAGTCCGCCTTTAGAGGCTCCATAAGCCTCCCAGTTTTCCTCATTCTGATTCCATCTGGTAGAGGATATATTTATTATTCTCCCGTAATCCTGACCCCTGTTTCCCTCTACAAACTCTTTACAACATATGAAGCTTCCTCTCAAATTCACATCTATAATATCATCAAACTCATCTACCGATATCTCTGTGATGGATTTCTTAAAACTGGAAATAGCTCCATTATTTATAAGAATGT
>JBOFCM010000011.1:0-10496 GCA_051646055.1 Fusobacteriaceae bacterium | reverse complement strand
GATATAGCTGAAATTTTCCAAGAGGGAGAAACAATTATAAATCTTGCCTCTGGAGAATTTTCTAAGATGCTGGAGAGAAAACGTTACCATATGGTAGATGTAGAGTTCCGACAGATTGAAGGAGAAATGGTTAAAAATGGGAGTACTGAAGCGAAGAAGATGAGAGGAAAGCTTCTGGATTTTATGGTAAAAAATAGGATGGAAGAGGTAGAGAAGCTAAAGAGCTTTCATGAATTGGGATACAGCTATTGTGAAGAAATATCAGGAGAGGGCAGGTTATTTTTTATAAAGAGGAGTTGAGATGGTGGATTACAAGAAAATTAAATCAGGAAAATTTAGTTTTGTTTATATTTATAATGGTCATAACATTTTTTGAATTGACGGGACAATGTTCTCTAGGATTGAGAGTCTCTCAAAGGAATATAGTGGTTCAGAATTTTATGGACTGGATATCAGAAAGAGTCCTGAAGTGGCAGGAGAATTCATGGTATTTATTACACCGGTTCTTATAGTATATTATGAGGGAATGGAGATTGTGAGGAAAATAAGATTCTTTCCCCTATATGAGATAAAGGAAACCCTGGACAGATTTATTGAGAAAATAAAAGTGGAAGATTAAGAAAAGCGGTATTTTTAAAAAGTTATATTTTGTGATAAATATTTTCAGAAATATTTCTAAAAAATACTCTTGCAAAAATTTATCCTCTGTAGTATAATTTTATAGGTATAAAAAAACTACATTTTAATATTAAAAAATCATTCTAAGGAAAAGTCCCTTAGAATTTAGAAAAAATTCTCATAATATATTACGAGAGGTAAAGGCGATTTTTTTTTTCGCCTTTTTTTGTTTAAAAAATTTATTAGGAGGAGAACAATTATGAAAATCGGATTCGATCACAACAAGTACCTTGAGGAACAGTCAAAATATATACTAGAGAGAGTAAATAACTTTGACAAGCTTTATTTAGAGTTCGGAGGTAAGCTGCTTTTTGACCTGCATGCTAAAAGAGTCCTGCCTGGATTTGATGAAAATGCAAAGATAAAACTTTTACATAAACTAAAAGAAAAAGTGGAAGTAGTTATCTGTGTATACTCTGGAGATATAGAGAGAAACAAGATCCGTGGAGACTTCGGGATAACATATGACATGGATGTTCTTAGACTTATAGATGATCTGAGAGAGTATGAGCTTGAGGTAAACAGTGTTGTAATAACGAGATACAACTCTCAGCCGGCCACTAAAGTTTTCATAAACAAACTGGAGCAGAGAGGTATAAAAGTATATAAGCATAAATCTACACAGGGATATCCTCATGATGTGGATACAATAGTAAGTGATGAGGGATATGGAAAGAACCCATATATTGAGACAACAAAACCTATCGTGGTTGTAACAGCTCCAGGACCAGGAAGCGGAAAGCTTGGTACTTGTCTGAGCCAGCTTTACCATGAATCTAAGAGAGGAAATACAGCAGGATACTCTAAGTTTGAAACTTTCCCTGTATGGAATGTACCTCTGAAGCATCCATTGAACATAGCTTACGAAGCAGCTACTGTGGATCTGAAAGATGTAAATATGATAGATCCTTTCCATCTAGAAGCATATAACGAGGTAGCGGTAAACTACAACCGTGATATAGAGGCCTTCCCTCTTCTGAAAAAAATAATAGAAAAAATAACAGGAAAAGAATCAATGTATAAATCTCCTACTGATATGGGAGTTAACCGTGTGGGATACGGAATCACTGATGACGAAGTAGTAAGACATGCCTCTGAGCAGGAGATCATCAGAAGATATTTCAAGACAGCATGTGAGCATAAAAAAGGGTATATAGATAAGGAAGCTTTGGATCTTTCTTTTAGAATAATGAATGACCTGGGATTAACTGAGGGAGACAGAAAAGTGGTGGAAGTTGCCCGTGAAAATCTTCAGAAAGTAAAAAATTCTTCACATAATTGTGAAATCCACTCTTCAGTTGCACTGGAACTTCCTAACGGAACAATGGTTACTGGAAAACACTCGGATATAATGGATGCTCCTTCTGCGGCTATTCTTAATGCCATTAAGATTCTGGCAGGAATAAATGATGAGATGCACCTGATCTCTCCAGTTATCCTAGACCCTATCCTTAAACTTAAATCTCAGACTTTCAAGAATAAAGTTAAATCCCTAGATTCAGAGGAAATTCTTATAGCTCTATCTATCTGTGCAGCTACAAATCCTATGGCCCATGCTGCTATGGAAAAGCTTTCTCTTCTGAAAGGTTCTCAAGCTCACTCTACAACTATTCTTGGAAAAAATGATGAGCAGACCTTTAGAAAGCTAGGTGTAGATGTA
This sequence comes from Fusobacteriaceae bacterium, assembly GCA_051646055.1. Classification (GTDB taxonomy): domain Bacteria; phylum Fusobacteriota; class Fusobacteriia; order Fusobacteriales; family Fusobacteriaceae; genus JAGNZR01. Next base: position 8,158 of record JBOFCM010000011.1, on the reverse strand, counting down.
ACTTGTGACCCTGAGTTTCCTACTGAAAACCTTTACTACAATGAGTAATGGAGGAAAGATGAAAGATAAGCTCTACCATGAGATCAAAAAATCCAGAGGCCTCTATCTGGCCTATCTGGATACACCTATTGGAACCCTTGAATTTACAGGGGATGAAAAATATCTTCTCTCTGTTATGTTTGTAGAGGAAAAAACTGAAGTTGAAAGAAGGAACCCCATAGTGGAGGAGGCAACCAAACAGTTTTCTCTCTACTTCCAGGGGAAGCTGGGGGAGTTCTCTCTCCCAATACAGTTAAATGGAACTCAATTTCAGAACAGAGCTTGGGAAGAGCTGTGCAATATTCCCTACGGAGAAACTATCTCCTATAAGGAGCAAGCTACTCGAGCTGGTAACCCCAAAGGTTGCAGGGCAGTGGGTGGAGCCAACGGAAAAAATATACTGAGTATAGTTGTCCCATGCCATAGGGTAATAGGAAGCAACAATACCTTAACAGGATATGCTGGAGGGCTGGACAAAAAGCAGTGGCTTCTAGAACATGAAAAAAGAAATAAAAAGTAAAAATAAAAACCTTACCTTTTCCAGGTAGGGTTTTTTCTTGTGGTTTTTTAATTCATAGTGTATAATAATGTTAATTCTTAGAGGAGATGTGATGTTTATGAGTAGTCGATACTATTCGCTTAGTGAATATTTTACTAATAAATTTGGACACAAAATATATAAAGTAAGTTTAGATGCTGGAATGAACTGTCCCAATCGAGACGGAACAGTTGGAAAGGGCGGATGTATATTTTGTAGTGATAGTGGAAGCGGGGAATTTACAGGAGACAGAAAATTATCCATCCATGAGCAGATAGAGAGTCAGCTTCAGTTTATAAGCAGAAAATTTCCCCAGGGAAAAGTCATAGCTTATTTTCAGAATTTTACCAATACATACGGAGATCCTCAATACCTAAGAAAGGTTTTTTATGAGGCACTGAGACATCCGAGAGTTATGGGTATAGCCATAGCTACCAGACCTGACTGTCTAGGGGAGGATATCCTAGAACTTCTGGATGAGATAAACAGAGAGCATTTTATCTGGATTGAATTCGGACTTCAGAGCTGGGACGACAGAGTTGCAGAAAAAATAAACCGGGGTTATACCCAGGATGTCTATAGAAAAGCTACACAGGAACTAAAAAAAAGAGATATAAAATTTGTTACCCATATAATAGTGGGACTGCCCTATGGGGAGGAAAAGGATTCTTTGGAAACAGCAAAATTTGCTGTGGAGTGTGGAAGCTGGGGAATAAAAATTCACAGCCTCTATGTCATGAAAAACAGCAGATTGGAGAGAGAGTTCCAGGAAAATGGTTATCATTCAATCTCTCTGGAGACCTATGTGGAGAGAGTTGCAGATATTCTTGAAAATATCCCTAGAGATACTGTTATCCACAGACTCACAGGGGACTGTGACAGAGAACAGCTTTTGGAACCTCTCTGGAGCAGTAATAAAATAAATGTTCTTAACAGCATAGAGAAAGAGCTCAAAAGAAGAGGGAGCTTTCAGGGGAAAAAATTGGAGGCGGATATATGAGTATCCTTATTAAATTAAAAGAGATGAGAGAAAATTTCTCAAAAACAGATGAAAAAATAGCAGATTATATAAATGAGAATCTCTCTAAAATAAGACTTATCAACACCTATGAGCTGGCTGAAAATTCAGGAGTTAGTCAGGCATCCATAGTGAGATTCGCAAAAAAAATGGGATTTTCAGGTTTTCCTGAATTTAAAATCTCCCTGGTAGAAGACATCAAGGGTGAAACTGCAGGGGAAAAACTGGAACTGGTAGATAAAGAGATTAAAATAGATGATGGAACTGAAGATATTGCAGAAAAGCTTCTCAGAAGAAATATAAGTTCTCTTGAAAGTACGCTAAAAACAATGGATTTTAACAATATAGAGAAAGCTGTAGAATCTCTGAAAGATGCCAGAAAAATTTTGGTTATCGGTGCAGGATCATCAGCTGTCATAGGAAAATATTTCCAGTCTAAACTTCTGGAGATAGGACTGGATGCTGTTTTTGAATTTGATCAGCATATACAGATGCTCCATGTCTCTAGAATGGATAATAGAGATGTGGCATTTATAATATCCCAGAGTGGAAAAACCCTGGATACATATACTATAACAAAAAAACTCAAAGGCAGAGGGGTGGAGATAATCTCTCTGACAAATATGGCCAACAACCCTATCAGGGAAAATTCAGATATATCTCTCTGGACTGTATCAGATTCAAGTGCCATGACATCCACGTTTACTCACAGAATAGCCCAGCTTTCTCTTCTGGATATATTATATGTAAAACTTATACTCAAGAACAGAAAACTAGCTGAAAAATTCCTGGATAATGCTTTCCAGATGACTGAAGACATGAAACTTATTTAACAAATAAAATTTTTAATAAAAAATTGGGAGGAAAACAATGAGAGTAATAATCACGGAAAAATCTATACAGGACTGGGCGGCTACCTATGTGGCCAATAAAATTTTAGATTTCAATCCTACACCTGAAAAACCTTTTGTACTTGGATTACCAACAGGAGGAACACCTCTTGCGATGTATAAAAGGCTTATACAGTTCTGCAAAGATGGAGTAATTTCATTCCAGAACGTAATCACATTCAATATGGATGAGTATGTTGGACTTAGCCCGGACAATGACCAGAGCTACCACTACTACATGCATGAAAATTTCTTCAAGCATATAGATATCAAACCGGAAAACATCAATATACTGAACGGAATGGCAGAGGATTATTCTGCTGAGTGCCAGAGATACGAGGATAAAATTGCCTCAGTTGGAGGTATCCATCTTTTCCTTGGAGGAATAGGACCAGACGGACACATCGCTTTCAATGAGCCTGGATCTTCTCTAGCTTCAAAGACAAGAGACAAGGAACTTACTATGGATACAATCATTGCCAATGCAAGATTCTTCGGGGGAGACATCAATGCTGTACCAAAGCTTTCTCTTACAGTAGGAGTTGGGACTATCCTAGCTGCTGAAGAGGTTCTTATCATGGTGAACGGACACAACAAAGCAAGAGCTCTTCGTCAGGCTATAGAAGAGGGAGTTAACCATATGTGGACTATTTCAGCTCTTCAGCTTCACAGAAAAGGAATCATAGTTTCTGATGAGGATGCATGTGCAGAAATTAAGGTGGGAACATACAGATACTTCAAGGATATCGAGCAGAAATATCTGGATTCTGAAAAACTTATGGCAGATCTTTATGCAAGAGCAGGAAAAAGCAGATAGGAGGTTTTTATGTACGCAATAAGGAATGGAAAAATATTTGACGGTGAGAGATTCCAGGACGGAAAAGTTCTAGTAATTGAAGGGAATAAAATTCTGAACATTGTGGAATCAGAAAATCTTCAGGAGAGATACGGGGATATTGAAAAGATAGATGCCAAGGGAGGATATATCACTCCAGGATTTATGGATCTTCAGCTCAATGGATGCGGAGGAGTTCTTCTCAATGATTCTATAACTGAGGAAACTCTTCAGGTTATCCATAAGACAAATCTAAAATACGGATGTACATCTTTTACACCCACTCTTATAACTACAAGTGATGAGAGTATTCAGGCTGCTCTGACTCTTATGGAAAACTATGAGAAAAGAGAGGAGAATGGAGTTCTGGGACTGCACATTGAGGGACCATTTATCTCTGTGGAAAAAAAGGGAATTCACAATCCCAAGTTTATAAGAAAAATGGACCACAATATGCTGACCAAGCTCACTCAGGCAGGGGGAGAACTGGTAAAAATAATAACTGTGGCTCCTGAAAATATAAGCGGAGAATATATCTCCAAGCTTGCTGGAAGCGGAATAAAAGTGGCACTTGGACATACCAATGCTACATATAAGCAGGTAGAGGAGAAAAAAATCTTCGGAATTACCATGGCTACACACCTATATAACGGGATGAGCTCTTTTACACATCGTGAACCTGGAGCTGCAGGAGCAGTTCTTAATCTAGATATAGCGGCTGGAATAATAGCTGACGGTTTCCACTGTGACTATGCTGCCATAGAGATAGCACACAGACTTATGGGAGAGAGACTTTTCCTGGTTACAGATGCAGTGGCTCCAGCTGGAACGGATATGGAGTACTTCTATTTTGAAGGAAACAAGGTTTACCACAAGGATGGGAAGTGTTTCGGAGAGGACGGGACTCTTGGAGGCTCAGCTCTTACCATGATAGGAGGAGTACAGAATCTGGTAAGACATGCCAATATCAGACTGGAAGAGGCAGTGAAAATGGCCACTTTATATCCTGCAAAGGCTATAAAAGTTGATGACAGGTATGGAAGACTTCAGCCTGGATATTTTGCTGATATAGTTATTATGGATAACAATCTTGAACTAACTGGAGTTATTTCAAAAGGTCTAAAAATATAAGAAATCAGTGGAATCCTTTGGGATTCCACTGATTTTTTTTGTTATTTAATTGACAAAAATTATAAAAAAAGTTACAATATTGGATACGATATAAATACGTTTTTAGGAGTGATATATGTTTATCTATACAATAGTCAACCCCGGTAGTGAGAAACTTTTAAAAGAAGAGATCGCCTACAAATATCCAAATCTTAGTTTTGCATACTCAAGACCAGGATACCTAACTTTTAAAGATAGAAGTGAAAATTTTGACTCTGACAGCAGATTAAATCTAGTTTTTGCCAGAAGTTATGGAATGTCTCTTGGAAGATTTACACCTGAAACTGTTGAAGATGAAATTAAAAAATATCCATCTTATAAGGTACACAGATTCTCCCTGATTAAAGAGGAGTTTTCAGGAGAGACAGCTAAGCTAGGAGATACTGTTTTAGATGTTATAGAAGTAAAAGAGGGAGAAATCTGGCTAGGAACTAGAAAAATAGAGGAATTTTGTTGGAAATACCCTGGAGCTAATCCTCATCTCTCTCTTCCAGAAGAATCTCCTTCAAGAGCTTACCTTAAAATTGCAGAGGCTCTTCTTTGGGCAGATTATGATTACAAAGATAACGAGAATGTACTTGACCTAGGTTCTGCACCAGGTGGATCAAGTTATGCTCTATTGGAGAGAGGATTCCGTGTTTGGGGAGTGGATAATGCTCTTATGAGTGATACTCTTCTAAAAAATCCGATGTTTACACATCTTAAAGATCCTATGCAGAGAGTACATGATGATGTTCTCCCGAGACCGTGTCACATCTTAATTTCAGATGTAAATGTCCTTCCGTCTCTCAATATGGGGCAGATAAAAAGATTCACTGCTATGAGACCAAGTATTCACACTGTATTCTACACTTTAGAGATTGGGGAAAAAATAAGTGTAAGAGAGATTTTAGATCACATTAAAACTTTCAAGTATTTTGGATTCAAGGAAGTAAGAGCAACCCAACTTCCAAGCCATAAATCTGAAGTTCTATTATACGGTAAAAAATAATAAAAAGGCCCAAGAAAAATCAGTTGTTTAAAACTGAAATTCCTTGGGCTAAATTTTTTATCCATATTTTTTGTGGCTCTATACTCCGTTCAACTTCTCAAAAAGATATCTGACTGTATTCAGATTTCTTATACCTGGAGACAACTCGCTTAGATTGACTTTTATAAATCTGTTTTCACTTACAGCCTTAAGGTCCTTTAAAGGTGACTTTGTTTTTAAAAAATTTACTTTATCCTCATAAGAGGTATTTCCGTAATTTACAATAATTATATAATCTGGATCTTGAAACAAAATCTCTTCCCAGTTTCCATTTACAAAGCTTCCTTTGGTATCTTTGAATATATTCCTACCTCCAGCCATCTCTATAAGAGTATTTCCTATTCCTGTTCCCCCTACAATAAAGGGAGCATTTTCTCCAGAGTCATATGCAAAAACTTTTACCTGCTCCTTTGGAAGCAGAGACTTAACTTCTTGAAATTCAGCTTTCATATTCTCTACAATTTCATTGGAGTTTTTTTCCAAATCAAAAATTTTACCAAGAGCTAAGATATCACTATATACATCCTCGATTTTATTGGAATTTTGAGATTTCATAAGGTAGACTTGAACTCCATTCCCCTCCAGTTCCTCCTTGGAACCTAGCCCTTTAGATGTAACTATGGAGTTCCATCCGGTTAAAAAATCAGGATTTTGTTGATAGAAATACTCTTTCGAAGGAGCCGTCTTAGACAAAACCGGAACTCTCTCATAGCTCTCTTTTAACTCTGGAAGTATCTCATCATCTAGATAAGCTGTTCCTACCATCTGCTTCTCGGCTCCAATAGCCAGAAGAATCTCGGTTGTAAACTGAGCAGTTGAAACGGCTCTTTGAGGAACTGCTCTCTCTCCAAAAGCATGGATATTAAATAATAGTAAAAATAAAATTATAAGGTTATTTTTCATGTCTGATCTCCTATAAATATATGATGAAAGGTGTGTTTTTAATTGGGTGCTTTATAATATGGGATTTTATACCAAAAATATTTTCAATATTTTCACTGGTAAAAATTTGGGAAGGTGAGCCTTCAGCCACAATCTTTCCATCTTTTAAAGCTATTATATGATCGCAGTAACTGCTGGCCATATTCATATCATGTATTACCGCTAGAACAGTTTTTTTCTGACTTTTTATTATGTCCATTATCTGAATCTGATATTTTATATCCAGATGATTGGTCGGCTCATCTAAAATCAAAAAATCTGTTTCCTGTGCAAAAGCTCGGGCGATGAGAACCCTCTGCTTTTCCCCTCCAGAAAGAGTTGAAAAACTTTTATCTTTCATATCCAGCATTCCCACATCGGTCAGGGATTTTTTCACTATCTCTCTGTTTTGATTTTTATCTTGAGAAAAAAGTGTGTTATGGGAATACCGTCCCATATCCACAATATTTTCAACTGTAAAGTCGAAATCTATCTGCTGGCTTTGTGCTAAAACTGACATTTTTTTGGCAAGACTCCTCCGTTCTATGGTATCTATATTTTGCCCCTCTAATAAAATCTTGGCTCCTTTTGGTTTTAAATTGCTATAGATATTTTTAAGAAGAGTACTTTTCCCGCATCCGTTTGCACCGATAAGACCTACAAACTTCCCCTTGTGGATGCTCAAATTTATCCTATCTAAAATTTGCTTTGAATCTATTCCATACGACAAATCATCTATCTGCAACATTTAATTTCCTCCAAAACTATAAGAACTTTTTTTAATTAGCCACATAAAAAACGGAGCTCCTATCATTGATGTTATAACTCCTAGAGGAACTTCCTGACCTTTCAGGAGAACTCTTGCAATACAGTCTGTAACCAAAAGAAATATACCTCCTATAAGAATAGAAAAAATTATTAGTCTTTTATGTTTGGCACCGATAATCCCCCGACCTATATGAGGTATTACCAAACCGACAAAACCGATTATTCCTGTGTTAGCCACAATAAAACTTGAAAGAAGAGATGCAACTACAACAATAACAAGTCTTAGTCTGGATACGTTTACTCCTAGAGTTTCTGCTATCTCATCTCCCGTCATGATAATATCCAGTTCTCTATGCAGGGAATATATAACGAGGGATGAGACAAGAAGAGCGAGAAAGGACACTCCCACCGAACTCCAAGTGCTCCCAGATAAACTTCCTGTCATCCAAAATAGGACACTTTTCACCTCTGTTTCTTTTGATGCACTGACAATTAAAAAAGTAGTAATTCCAGAGAAAAAAGAGGATATAGCGATTCCTGTGAGCACCAATTTTGAAGTTGAGAAATTTTCTCTGCTGGAATTATAGAAAACCAGAAAAGAGGTTAAAAGTCCCAAAGTAAAGGCACCTAAAGGAACAGAAAAAATTCCGGCTCCTCCTAAAATTATAACAAGAATTGCCCCAGTACTTGCCCCAGAGGAGATACCCAAAATATAGGGGTCTGCCAGTGTGTTTTTTGTAAGAGCCTGCATAAGTATACCTGCTAAAGACAGTGATGCCCCAACGATAATACTCATGAGCACTCTTGGCATTCTTAAATTCCAAACGATGACTTCTATATTTTTTGTCCAATCACTTTGAAAAATCTCTTCTGAAAAAATTTTATTTATAATAATTTTCCAGATAGTGATAGGATTCAATTGAACGGAACCTATAAGTATTGAGATTGT
>JBOFCM010000010.1:0-19730 GCA_051646055.1 Fusobacteriaceae bacterium | reverse complement strand
TTTATCATCACTCTACAGGATTTTCAAAACATTTTCAACAAATCTAATTTTTTTCTCCTACAATAGTTCAGATATAATTCTTGACAAAATTATATCTAGGTTATATAATTACATCGCTATATAACGATATTTTGGAGGGAATTATGATTTGGAAGATATTTATTGCTATCTTTATAACAGTTGCACTATTCTTCATGTTGAATAAGAGATTCAATCTTATTAAAAAAATATATGCTGCGACTCATTCTGTAGAAGGAAACTATGAAACTATCTCTCTTGCAAAAGTAAAAGAATTATCCGATAGGAACATGGGTATTGTTTTAGATGTTAGAAATCCCCACGAACTTAGTTCTGACGGTTTTATAAAAGGCATGATCAACATCCCTTTGAGTGAACTAGAAGCTAGAATGAATGAGTTGGATAAAAATAAAACCTATATCACTTTTTGTGCTGTAGGAGGAAGATCTCTAAAGGCAGCTGCAATCCTATCTCAAAATGGATTCAAGAATGTTCTCAATGCTGAAGACGGAATGAAAAACTGGCCTTATGACAGAGAGTTTTCCAATTAATTTGCTCCCATCTGGTATATTATAGATATTTTGGCATGAAAAAAGAGGGATAACCCTCTTTTTTCTTTATATTTTTTATTTTTCAAACTTTAATCCCAAAGTTTCTAAACTTTTTTTAACCATCAATTCTCGTTTATAAAGCTGAGAAGAGTTTTTTATATCCATATTAAGGGCAAATATATAGGTATCTCCTTCATAATCTACCCAACCCATAAACCAGCCCAAATTAGGATTGAAATCTTTTATGAGCCATCCTGTTTTCCCGTAGAGGGAATAATTTTTTCGCTTTTCTAGAAGTAACAGCTCTTTTGTTTTCTTCTGAGCCTCCTTGGAAAAAGGCAGTTCCAAATTTACCAACTGCCTTAAAAATTCAACCTGCTGGAAGGCATCTATCTTTAGGGGACCATCTATCCAAAAACGATCTACTCTTTTTCCTATCTCCATATTTCCATACTCTATTTTTTTTAGGCTCTCTTTCATTCTTTCCAGACCTATCTCTCTTGCAAGTTTCTGATATGCAGGAACACTGGAAACCCTCATAGCCTCCCTTATACTCACATCTTTTTCCCAGGATTTCAGAAACATTTTCTCTCCGTTGTATCTATAATATATCTTATCTGGGTCTTCTATCACTCCCAGAGAAAAGCCTATGAGTGTATTGGGTATTTTAAATGTGGAAGCTGGAGGAAATTCCTTTTCTGCTCTCTTCCTATTGTGCACAATATATTTGTCGTTTTTCATATCATAAATCACAATAGTTCCTGATGCTTTATTCTTTTGAAAAACATCTTCTACTCCAGAGTTGTCTATAAAATTCATGGATGATACTGGAATAATTGCTATAAAAAATAGGAATATAATCAAATTTAATCTCTTTTTCATGATTCACCTTCCTTATATGAAAAAAGAGGGATATCCCTCTTTCCAATTAATATTTTGATAAAATCTCTTTAACTTCTTTTTTGTCTGCCATACGACCAGAGAAAATAACCTTTCCATCTATTACAATTCCAGGAGTTTTCATTACTCCATATCTCGCTATTTTCACAAAGTCAGTTAGCTTCTCTACATCTGCTTCTTTTCCAAGCTCTGCAAGAGTCTCATTTACATAATCTAATAATACATCACAATTTTTACAACATCCACCTAAAACTTTAATTTCCATTTTCTTCCTCCATATATTTTTTTAGTATTAAAGACCGAAAGTATTAAAGAAATATCCGATAAAGATTATTCCCGCAGTAACAAGACCTATATATAGACCTAAAAGTCTAGGTTTTATAACTTTGCTCAGCATAACCATAGCCGGGAAAGATAGAGCTGTTACCGACATCATAAGTGCCAGTATAGTTCCTATTCCTACTCCCTTAAGATATAAAGCTTCCGCTATGGGAAGGGTTCCGAATATATCAGCATACATTGGTATTCCTACAACTGTTGCAAGGAGAACTGCAAAAGGATTATCCCGTCCAAGAATAGTTTCTATGATTTGGGTAGGGATAACATTGTGTATAAGTGCTCCTACTCCCACTCCTATAAGAATTGGAAGCCAAACTTTTTTGAATATATCTTTCACTTGATTTTTGGCAAAAAGTGCTCTGTCCCCATGATTCAACTGTTGAAGTTCCATATCCACATTTGGAATATTCATAACATACTCTTCCACATACTTTTCCATTTTCATCTTATCGATTATAAGCCCACCAATTACAGCAAGAATTATTCCCACAATTACATATACTAGTGCTATCTTAAACCCAAAGAATGAACTTATAAGTAAAAAAGATGCCAGATCCACCAGTGGTGAAGATATTAGGAATGAAAATGTTACTCCTATCGGTAATCCTGCTGATGTAAATCCTATAAACAGTGGAATACTTGAACATGAACAAAATGGTGTTATAGTTCCAAGTAGTGCTCCCAAGGTATTTCCTGTTACCCCCTTAAATCTTCCCAAAATTTTCTTCGTACGCTCTGGCGGGAAAAAACTCTGTATGTAGCTGATTCCAAATATAAGTACTCCAAGAAGTATAAATATTTTAATAGTATCATAGATAAAAAACTGAAGTGCTCCTCCTGCCATGGTATCCATGGATAATCCCAACACATTTACCACAAAATATTCTGCCCAGTTATTGAGCCATGTCATTTTCAAAAAAACATTTTCAATAAATTTCATATTATAACTCCTCTAAACTTTTTAAAATATTCATAATTCCTCTGTTTTTCAATGCATAGTGTACCCAACCCCCAACTTTTTCACAAGTTACAATATCAGCTTCCCTAAGAATTTTAAGATGTTGAGAGAGATTTGACTGAGATACCTCTTTCTGTATCTCCTGTATTTCACATACGCACTTAGTCTCACACTGTGCCAAGGTATGTACAATCCCCAGTCTTATAGGATGAGCTAGTGCCTTCAATATTTCCAACTGTTTTTCCATAGAACTCCTTTCTATCTGTGCACCTGATAGCATATTAATTATTTCTAATATAATGATACAACAGGATTCTGATTTTGTCAACAGCATATTAAAAAAAAATAATATTCTTATTTTTCAATATAATTAAGAATATTTCCATACCTATCTAAGGAAAAAATACAGCACTGATCCAATTCTTTCTTTAATTTTTCTCTTGCCCTTTTTAGCTTTACTTTTGAATTATTCTCTTTTATCCCCATTTTTTCACCTATCTCCTTATGGCTGAGATTTTCAAATTCATAAAGTTTAATTATTTCTTTAGAAGTTGGGGGAAGTTTTTCTATAAACTGTTTCATACTCTCTATTATCTCTTCATTCAGATTGTTATCTTCCTCTTCCTTCAGGGTGTGTATATTATTATGTAATTTTATATATACTTCCTGAAGAATATCTTCTGCATCCTCACGAGTTCTGACTTTCTTTAGCTTTTTTTATTGCTTCTTCCAAATCTTTCGAACAACATCCCGTATTTTTTTTTCCTAAAATTCTGTTTAATATAGACATATTTTTCTCCTTTTTATATTTTATTATTATTTTAATATAACTCTATAAAATTATATTAAACATATAACCTACACCAATTATTCCTATCCCCACAATGGAGATGAATATTGCAATTAATTCTTTTTTTATAACTTTTTTCAGCATTAAAATCTCAGGTAGTGAAAGGGCTACTGCTACCATCATGAATGCCATTGTAGTTCCGACTCCCACGCCTTTTTCAATTAGAGCCTGTGCTATTGGAATTATTCCTGCTGCATCAGTATATAGAGGTATTCCTACCAATGTGGCAAAAGGAACTGCCAACCAATTGTCTGGCCCTCCATATTTAGTTAAAAGATCTGTAGGTGCCCAGTTATGAATAAATGCTCCTATTGCTATCCCTACAAAAATATAGGGGATTAATTTTATCACTATCTCCTTTGTTTCTGCCCAAGCAAAACTTAATCTCTCTTTCCCTCGATATACCGGCTCTGCTTTTCCTTCTAAGTGCATTTTATATATGTATTCTTCTACATACTTTTCTACACCTAATTTACCTATTATAAGTCCTCCAACTACTCCTATAATAATCCCTGAAACAGCATATATAAGAGCTATCTCCCATCCGAATATACTGAGCAGAATTAAAAATGCCGCCTCATTTACGATAGGAGAAGTTATCAGGAAAGAAAATACAACTCCTACTGGGATTCCTGATTCTATAAAACCTATAAATAGTGGAACACTGGAACATGAGCAGAAGAGAGTTAGAACTCCAAGTAACGAAGCCATAAAATTGGCTTGGGGTCCCTTATGTGTTTCTAAAAAATTTTTTATTTTATCTGTAGATATAAAAGTTCTTATTATAGAAATTATAAAAATTCCCACAGATAATAAAATCAGTATAGAACTTGCAGCATGAAGAAAATAAAATATCACCTCTCCTGTTTTAGTTTTCAAGGATAAACCAAATACACTTTCAACAAGATACATCCATTGTAAATCTAACCAATCAAACATTCTAATCACTCCTTTTATTTTTTATTTCTACTTATATAGACAGTAAAATTAAAAAAAGGTTACACTTTTTTATTAAAAAAATTTAATATCCTTATTGACAATATTAAAAAAAAATAATATACTCATTATATAGCGTTATCGCTATATAACTATTTAAAAGGAGCTTCTATGACTTTATTAAAAAAAACGCTTATAAAAGGAAATAAATCAAAAGTTAATTTTTATCGAAATTACACATGGGGTATATTTGTAATCTTGCTTATCCTTCCTCTAATTGACATAAGATTTGGAGCACTTGCACTTATATCAATGTTTTTAGGTGCAACTCAATCTTTTTTTAGTAAAGGAAAACCTTACTGTGCTTATTTCTGTCCTAGAGGAGGGTGGCTAAAAAAATTACTTTCAAAATTTAGCTTTGGATTAACACCTCCAAAATTTCTTACCAATCCTTGGTTTAAATATACTATAACTTCTTTATTATGGGTAAAAGTTGTAATGGGATTGATAAAAGCCACATCTCTTTCCCAATTAGGCGCATCAGTTTACACAGGTTTTATAGGAACTACCATTCTGGCCATAATAACTGGATTAATCTTAAGGCCTAGAACTTACTGCGGCGAATTATGTCATGCTGGAAATTTAGCTGGATTAATTAATAAAATAAAAAAACAGATTTAAACAAAATAAAAGAATCCTAGAACTGATCCTCTACAGTTCTGGGATTCTTTTCAATTTATTTTTTCGTTTTTACTCATCAAGTTGAGAACAAGCTCTCTCGTACTCATCTTGACTCTCTTGAACTTTTTTCTCCCTATATGGAAAATTTTTATCAAATTCCTCAACCTCTTCAGATGTAACTTCTAGTCCTTCGCTAAATTCAGCATATCCCGAAACACCCTCTAAAGCTCCTTCATAAAGAGGCAACACTAAAAGACCTGTATAAAAATTCATATCAGGCATAGATATCCCGTATTTTTTCCCGCCTAAAAACCCATATGGTTCGTAGTGATATGGATAACCTAAAGTTGTAATAGCTGAATATCCCAATTTTTTAGCTTCTTCTATTGAGTGATTTATTAATATTTTTCCTAAACCTTTTCTGTGATACTGTGGCGAAATAAATACCGGACCAAAAGAAATTGTTTTATACTCTGTTCCATCTTTTTTAACAATTTTAGAATGAGTATAAAAAATAGCTCCTTCAACCTTTCCTTCCACTTCTATTACAAAAGTTAACTCCTTTATAAGATCTTTATGCTCATGCAGTTTATGTACAGTACAATGTTCAGAGGCTCCTGGAAAATAGAGATTCCAAAATGAATCTCTTGCAACTTCTTCAACTCTTCTATAATCTTTTTTCTCTTCATTTCTAATTCTTATATTCATAATCTCTCCCTATGTTTTCTTCAGGGACTTTTAGATCTTATTCCCTGTTTTCAGAAGTAATCCCAATTCATTTGGAAGAGGGGACTTTTCTATATCCCTTACCAAAGATTCTACATCATATGGAACCTCTTCAAAAAAAACTTTTACTCCATTATTTTTTATCTCTATTATAACATATTCAGAGTCAGGAATCCCTTTTTTCGGTTTTCCTATACTTCCCGCATTGATAAGAAGCTTATCCCCGTAATATTTAGAATATGCCACGTGTGAGTGTCCGCACAGGAGTATATCCTCTGAAAGTTCTTTCATGACCTCATGAGCTTCTGGAGAATTTTCTTTCAGATATTCGGTTATGGATCTTGGACTTCCGTGAACAACCCTAATAAGTTTTCCCTCTGCTTCCATAATCAGAAATTCAGGCAGTGATCCGAGAAAATCTTTAGTTTCCTGACTAGTTTCTTTTAGGGCATAGTTAGAAATCAAAATTTTATCTAAAGCCTCTCCACTTAACCCCACTGTACTTTTTATTTTTCCAGTAGCAACCTTTAAATCATGGTTCCCCATAACTGTAGCTATATTTTTTTCTCTAATCAGGTCGACAACTTCATTGGGGTGGGTATGATAGCCCACTAAATCCCCTGTACAAACTATCTTATCAATATTTTTATTTTCAATATCCTTTAAAACTGCTTTCAGTGCATAAATATTACTATGAATGTCCGATATTACCCCTATTCTCATTCTTCAACTCCCCTTTTATTTTTTATTTAGACTTCTAAAAAAGAGGCTCTCTCTAAGAAGAACCTCTTTCCTAATTTTTTAATTCTAAGAAAATTATAAAACAAATCCCTTAGAATATTTGTTCTTTTTTTGAGATTTCATCTATAAATTCTCTCACTTTTTTCTCAAGAAGCTCTACTACTGCCTCTTTCTCTTCGTAAGTTCCAGCTGGGTATTT
This sequence comes from Fusobacteriaceae bacterium, assembly GCA_051646055.1. Taxonomy (GTDB): domain Bacteria; phylum Fusobacteriota; class Fusobacteriia; order Fusobacteriales; family Fusobacteriaceae; genus JAGNZR01. The sequence goes on along the minus strand of JBOFCM010000010.1, from coordinate 12,831 downwards.
GTCCATGTCAAAATCTATTGTCTCATTAGCTAATACTAGGGGACAAGCGATTCCGCATCCCATTTTAACAAGATAATCTATCTTCTCTGGAAGTTCCTCTAAAGAATGAGGACGGTAATTAGCCATAGAAAGTCCTCTAACCTCCATTATTTTGGCACCTTCTTCATTTACCACAGGGGCTGGATTTGTCCCTGCACTCACTATTATAAAATCATTGGTAAATTCCTTAGCGAATCTCTCGCAGATTATACTTTTAAAAGAATTTCCTTTACATACAAAAGCTATTGTTTTCACTGTTTTCCTCCAATTTTTATTTTATATTTTTTACACTAAGAAATGGTGTCTTGTCTTATTTGAAATTGAAACAAGCATAAGCATTACAGGAACCTCAACCAGAACTCCTACCACAGTAGCAAGAGTCGCTCCAGAATTCAGTCCGAAAAGTGAAATCGAAACTGCCACAGCCAGTTCAAAGAAATTACTTGCTCCTATCATTCCAGCAGGAGAAGCTATCTCATGAGGAAGCTTCCAAAGATAAGACCACCCATATGAGAGAGCAAAAATAAAGAAAGTCTGGATAGTAAGAGGCACAGCTATAAGAGCTATATCCAGAGGATTGTCCACTATCTTTCTTCCCTGGAACGAGAAAATAATAGTCAGAGTCAGTAATAATCCTGTAATAGTTATCTTATCAAATTTTTTCAGAAATACGTTTTTAAAATAATCCATTCCCTTATTTTTAACTATTATATGTCTAGATACAGCTCCCATCACAAGAGGAATTACCACAAAAAGAACAACCGAAAGAAGTAGAGTATCGTAAGGTACCATTACATCATTGATTCCCAGCAGGAAAGCCACGATAGGCACAAATCCCACAAGCAGAATAAGGTCATTTACTGCAACCTGGACCAGGGTATAAGCTGGATTTCCCTTAGTCAATTCACTCCAAACAAAAACCATGGCTGTACATGGTGCTGCCCCTAAAAGAACCGCTCCCGCTATATACTCATTTGCTAAGTTCAAAGGTATTAGACTTTTAAAAACGATCTTAAAGAAAAATACAGAAATTAGGTACATAGTAAAAGGTTTTATCAGCCAGTTGCTCACACAGGTAACTGTAAGTCCCTTTATATTTCTTGTTGCTCCTAAGATAGATGAAAAATCTATTTTCAACATCATAGGGTAAATCATAAGCCAGATAAGAATAGCCACTGGAATTGAAACCCTCGCATATTCATACATAGCTAGAGTTTCTGGTATTATAGGAAGATATATTCCTATCGCCACTCCCACTACAATACAGATGGCAACCCATACTGTCAGATACTTTTCAAAAAAATTCATAACTTTTCCCTCCACTGTTTCTATTTTTTAAATTTTAATTTGAACAACGTTCTTTTTTCTCTTTAAAAATCGAAAATTTTTCGATATCTTTCAGAAAAATATCTGCATCTAGAGAATCTAAAAGTTCCACTATAAATGGATATTTTTCTAAGGACTCATCATCTATAGAGTAGTAGCTCCACTTACCTACTTTTTCAAAAACTATCAGATTGTCTTTTCTCAGTTTTGTAATGTGTCTGGATGCATTGGACTGGTTTAATTCCAGTACCTCTTCCAGATCACAGTTACAGGATTTTTGAAATTTTCTAAGAATATTCAGAATTCTGAGTCTGTTTAAATCTCCTAAAGATTTTAAAATTTCTATTATTTCCATATCTCTCCTTCCTGACAGATGATTACATGCTCATGCGTCAATAGGATTGTAACCTATAAAATCAAATCTGTAAATAGTAAAAAAAATATTTAAAAAAGGGAAATCTCAAATTTAGCAGTAAAATAATATATATTCAAATAAATATATATTACTTTGTTATTCGGAGGTCATTATGAAAAAATATTTTTTAGGATCACTGTTTTTACTCTCTTCTCTCGCCTTTGGCCAGGGAATCGGGGCTAAAGGTGCTCTAGAAGACGGAAATCTCTCCACTCCTGGAATGCTCACCTATGCACTTCAGGACGAATATCTGGCTAAAAACGAATACCTGGCAACTTTGGAAAAATTTGGAAATGTCAGACCCTTTTCCAACATAGTTAAATCTGAAGAACAGCATATTGCCATGCTACTTCCACTTTTCCTAAAATACGGAGTTAAAACTGTGAATGAAGAAGAGATGAAAGAAAAGGTAAAAGTTGCCTCCTCTCTACAAGAAGCAGCTCAGATCTGTATAGATGCAGAAGTCGATAATATTGCCATGTATGAAAAATTTCTGGCACAGAAAAATCTGCCTGAAGATTTAAAAATCGCTTTTCTGAATCTTAAACAGGCTTCAGAAAAGCATCTTTCCGCTTTTAAAAGACAGTTATAAGAATTAATTTAAAAATAAGGTGAGGAGGGTATCTATGGACAAAAAATGGTTGTGGAAAGGGATGTTTCTAGGAGCAGTATTTTTTATCGCCATGCTCATTCAGAGACCGGTAGGAATATCTACACAGTTCAGTATTGCAGCAGGAGCAATAGAAAAAAGTTTAAATCCTGAAATAATCTATGAAACAGATGAAAATAAGAGTGGCTACGGAAGCTCCAATGCTTACTATAATTCAGGGGGTGGAGCTCTTGCCAAAGACATATCTTCTCCTATTAACTATGAAACAATGTTTATTGTAGGAGTTCTTCTAGGATCCTTTCTAGGTTCAATCCTTTCTCCCGAAGAAAAAAGAAAGAATTTAGAAAATTCAGAGACTGAGGGTAACTCTCCAGGAGTTTACCTGAGACTTTTTTTGGGAGGAGTTATACTTCTTTTCGGAGCTCGGATGGCTGGAGGATGTACAAGCGGACACATGATGAGCGGTATGAGTCAGATGACTCTCAGCAGTTTTTTATTTACTGCAACGCTGTTTCCTATTGCGATATTTATAGCAAAAAAGTGGGGTGCCTAGATGGAAATTACAGTTATAAAAGCACTTTTTAATGGAGCTTTATTTGGTTTTGCTCTATACCTGGTGGGAGCTACAAACAGAAAAAACCTCATAGAGATGTTGCAGTTAAAGGATCTCAGACTCATGAAGTCTATACTTTTCGCTATTGGTTTTGCCTCTGTTCTCATTTTTATCTCCTTTTATCTGGGAATTATTCCAGAGGAGAGATTCAGTATTAAAACCATGTACTGGGGAGTTATCCTAGGTGCGGGAATCTTGGCCATAGGATTTGGAGCTATAGGACTCTGCCCTGGAACAGGACTTGGAGCTCTGACCAGCGGATATTGGAAAGCTATTATAGTAATTTTAGGGGGACTTCTAGGAAGCTATCTTTTTGCCCAATCCTACCATTTTTTGGACTCATTAGGCCTGTTCAAACCTTTGCTGGGAGGGAAAACAACTCTTTTTCAGATAAGTGAAAAATATCCTGCGCTATTAGACATCGGACCATGGGGTGGAATAGTTGTGGGAGCTATTTTTATGGGAGTAGCATATCTTCTTCCTGAGAAATTTCAAAAAAATTAAAAATATTTTCATTGCTTCATCTTTGAATTACATATATAATTATATATAGAGGTATATTTCTTAAATAAAAGAAGGTGAAGGATATGAAGATATTTGCTATAAGTGATCTTCATATGAAATTGGAACTTTTAGATAATATTGATTCAGATACTGATTTACTTCTCATAGGGGGAGATTTCTGTAATCAGGGAAATAAAGATGAACTCCAAACTGTTTTCAAAAAATTACTAGCTCTTAAAACTTTGACACCTGAACTCCAGATTGCAATATGCTTTGGAAATAGGGATATCTACGCCGAGGAATATATAGAAGAGATTAAAGCACAATTCCCTGAAATCCATATTCTCAATAATGAAATTAAAGAGATAAAGGGGCTTAAAATTTATGGATCCCCTTACTCTATGGAGTTTATGAACTGGGGATTCCATTATTCAAATTCTGCCCAATGCAAAAAATTAACCATTCCTAGGGAAGAGGTGGATATAATCCTCAACCATGAACCGGTTTCCCATAGGAATCTTTCCTATATTTCCGGAGGAATCGATATAGGAAATGAGGAACTTCTGAAATATATTCAATCCTCTGATCAAAAAATGGTTGTTATAGGAGGGCACTGCCATGAGTGCGGAGGGAATATGGTCAAAATCCACAACAGTTTCTGTTTTAACGTTTCAAAAAAAGGTGTCTATATAAATTTCATAATAATTTATGAAGGAATATTTTATTTTTTCCAGTAATATATTATGCTACTAATAATATTCGGAGGATTATTTGATATGAATAAGATTTTTTATGAAATTGAAGAAAAAATGGAAAATCTCTCGCCAGGAGAATCAGTTTTTTTCTCCTTAAAACAGTTAGGAATCACAAGGGGAGAATTCAGAAAGCAATATGACAAATTTTTGCATAAACATGGTCATTCCCACCGGGATTTTATTTATGAATTAGAAGATGATGAGATTGAGATAGAATATAGCCCAGAGGATGGAACTGAAGAGTACGAAGATTAAATTTTAATAGTAAAAGCCTCTTTCAACTTTAATTAGCTGGAAGAGGCTTTTTTTATAGGAAACGTTTTCCAAAATAATCTATACTGGCTGCTCCCAAAGGGGCCGTGAGGAGAATAGCCAATACAGCTATGGCCAAAATAATTTCTCCAGAGGCTACTCCTGCACTCAGAGGAATTGCTCCTATGGCAGCCTGAACAGTGGCTTTAGGCATATACGCCACCATGGTGAAGATTTTTTCTTTCAGATTCAAGTCTGTTCCCAGAAGGGATATATATACTCCAAAACTTCGGGCAAGAAGTCCCAGAAAAAGTATCATTATCCCTACCATTCCCGAATCTAGAGCTACACCTATGTTTACCTGGGCCCCCACCAAAACAAAAAGAATTATCTCTGCAAATACCCAAGCTTTATTAAATTTTAAAGAAAGCCTGCTTCCTACATTTGGAAGCATCTCAAGAATCACAAAACCTATTGTCATTATTCCAAGAAGAGAGGCTATTTCCAGATGGTAATTTTTACTTATAAACTTTTCCATTCCATGGAATAAGATAGCTAGTGCTAGAAGAAGTATCACTTTTTTAGTATCTCTCATCCTATACCATTTAAAAAATTTGACAAGAATAAATCCGATTCCTCCTCCTATACCTATTCCTAAAAAAATCGAAAGGGGAATACTTAGGATATTCCTGAGTATATTTACGCTTTTCCCTCCATAGAGAGCCAGAAAACTTGTAAATATAGTAATTGCAAAGACATCATCCACAGATGCTCCCGCCAAAATAATTGTAGGAATTTTTTTCTCTGTTCCCCTCTTCAGAGACTGAAACTCCAGCATTTTAGGTACAATAACCGCAGGAGAAACTGCCGCTATTATAAATCCAAGTATCCCTCCCTGGATAAAGGTAAAATCCAGAAGTTTCATAGATGCTAGAGCCACTGTAAATCCTTCAAGTATTCCTGGAATACAGCTCATTTTTACTACCTCGCGACGGACTGCATTCAGTTCAGCTTTTTTAATTCCGAATCCTGCCCTAAGAAGAATTATTATAAGAGCTATAAGCCTCAGATCTCCAGAGATTGCCAGAAGATTTTCATCTATTTTATTATACCCATAGGGACCTAGGATTACCCCTAGAAGTATCATACCTAAGAGCCCTGGAATTTTTAGTTTTGTTAAAATCTCATTGATAAAAAATGCCGCAATTAAAATAAGTGCTAAACTCAGTGCCATGGTAATTTTTCCTCCTGTTTAAAAATACTATATTTAATGATAGTCTTTTGGAAAAAATTTGTCAAGAATATCTCTTTTTAATTTGACATTTACCTTAGGGGATAGTTTATAATCTTATTAATAATATAAATATATGGAGGTTTTTTTATGGAATTTAAATCATTTTTGGTTACAGAGGAAAATGGAGTTTTCTCTAGAAATATTGTGAACAAAAGTCTAGCGGATCTTCCTCCTCACGAAGTTTTAATAAAGGCTTCTTATAGCTCTTTAAATTATAAGGATGCCCTATCTGCCACAGGAAACAGAGGAGTTACTAGAAATTATCCCCATACCCCGGGAATCGATGCAGCTGGTATTGTTGTTGAAAGCAGTAATCCAGAAATTAAAATTGGAACCGAAGTCATTGTAACTGGTTTTGATTTAGGTATGAATACCTCGGGAGGATATCAGGAGTATATAAAAGTTCCTGCCCAGTGGATTATTCCCCTTCCAAAAGAGATGAGTTTAAAAGAGAGTATGATCTACGGGACTGCGGGATTAACTGCTGCTATATCTGTCTACAAATTGGTTGTTAAAGGAGGGGTAAAACCTGAGGATGGAGAAATTTTAGTTACTGGTGCAACTGGAGGAGTGGGGTCTCTTGCTCTTAAAATCCTAGCTAAACTTGGATATGATGTGGTAGCAGTAACTGGAAAAACTGAAGAAACAGAGTTTCTAATGGAAATTGGAGCTAAGAGAGTTTTAAAAAGAGAGGAGATGGACGATACTACAAAACCAGTTTTAAAAGGAATCTATGCAGGTGTCATTGATACCGTAGGAGGAAATACTCTTTCCACAGCTATAAAATCACTAAAATATAACGGTGTAGCTACTGCCTGTGGTAATGTAGGAGGAATTTCCTTCGAATCCTCTGTTTTTCCTTTTATATTGAGAGGGGTTACTCTCTATGGAGTTGATTCTGTTCAAATAGCCAGAGATGAAAGAGAGTTTTTGTGGAATAAACTAGCTAATGATTGGAAAGTGGAAAATTTAGAAAGAATTTCAACTGAGATAACTTTAGAAGAGTTAGATGAAAAGATTCAGATTCTTTTAAAGGGAAAAAATACAGGAAGAGTTATTGTGAAATTATGAATAAAAAATTCTATTTAATAGGAGAAATCCGAATTCCTATCAAATCCAATAAAGACCAAGAGGAGGTTATTATGAAAAACGGAAAATTCAAAGGAACAGGAAAAGGCTATGGAGGAAATATTATAGAACTTGAAAATATAAATTAAAAAAAATCACCTCCGTCCATATGTTGACGGAGGTGATTTTTCCTCTGGACGGAGTTAATACACTTTTATTTCAATCATTCTTAACTAAAAATTTCTCCTATAAATTCCTTTATTTTTTCAGGCTCTGTCAAAGTTTCAAGATTTGAAAGTTTAGCACAGTCTTCACTTAAAAAAGAAAGTCTCTGAATTATCTTAACTTGAGTTTCATGATTTTCTTCTGGGGTAAGAAGAAGAAATATATATTTTGAAAGAGATCCGTCTACTGAATCCCACTGGAGCCCATCCACCATTTTAGCAAAAATTATTATATTTTCATCTAACTCTTTAAGATACCCTCTAGGAACCACTATCATATTCCGAAAAGCCGAACACCGGATATCTTCCTCAGAGAGAACATTAAAGTCTATTACATCTTTATACTCCTCTAAACCTTCCCAAGTGAGCATTTTTTCTATAACTTCTTCCTTAGTTTTTCCCTCTACAAAAATATCGGGATAGACTTCTATTTTTAGTTTTGAAATCTTTTCTATCTGGGATTTTTTAATAAGATAAGACATCCAAGGACCCGCTATTATGGAAGAGAGTATCGCTCCAAAAATAATCGAAACAAATACTCTAGAATTAAGAAGTCCTAATTCTAAAGCCAGTAAACTTACAACTATATGCATCTCTCCACCTGGAGTATGAGCCACTGAAATTATATTTCTTTCTATTCCTCTTTTTTTACTTGCAAGACATCCCATCCAAGCTCCAAGATATCTTCCAGCAATTCCAACCACAGTTATAAAAAGAGCTAAAAAAAGATCAAAGTTTTTCAAAAAATCTATTTTAAGTCCTATATTTACAAAGAAAAGAGATACGAAAACAGAGTATACAAACTTATGGATTATATTTCGAGTTCTTCTGTTGAGTTCTTTTGAGTCTCCGGCTATTATCCCTGCAATAAAAAATCCAAAAAGTGAATGGATTCCAATTACTAAAGTTGTAAGACCAAAGATTATTCCTGTAAAGCATATTACAGCAAGAAAAAGCTCCACTCCCTCATCTTTTCTGCTGTTTACAAATTTAAAAAGTCTGTCTACAAGGTTTTTTCCAGTAGTTAAGGCCAAGAGAGTAAAAAGTCCTGTGTATGCTATGATTTGAAATATAGCCTTATAATCAAAGCTTTTTAATGAAAAAATAGAGAGAATAAGAGTGAAAACTATCCAGCCTATTATATCGTTTATAGTCAGTGCAGAAACTATAAGAAATCCCATATCACTTTTTAATATTCCCACATCTCTCAATATTCTTATACTTATTGGGAGAGCACTTATTGTCATTATTACAGATATAAAAATACTGGTAATAAGCCTATTGGATTCTCCTCCCAGATAGGAATCAGGAAGAAAAAAAAGAAAAAATAGAGCCACTCCTGTGGGAATTATAATATCCAGTATAGATATCTTAATGGCATCACCTTTCTGTTTCCATATACTTGAAAGATCTACCTCTATTCCTGTGGATAGGAGTACCAAAAACAATCCGAACCATCCCAAGGTATCCAACATGGCCACTTGAACAGGATTATTGGGAAATATATAACTGAATACCTGAGGGAAAAATCTTCCCAATATAGTAGGTCCCAATATGACCCCAACTAAAATATCTCCTGTTATTGTAGGCTGTTTATATTTTTTCAATATCTCTCCAGATACAATGCAGAACAGAAATATAAGAGATAGTTGAAGTAGAAGTATATATATATTATGTTCTGTAATTCCATTTATAAAATTTTCCATGCAATCACCTCCTCTTTCTCTATACCTAACAGATCCCTTTTTTCCTTCAATACAAAAGGGAAGACATTCTATAACTTGTCTTCCCTTAATTAAATTAATTAGTTTTTGCAGGTGTAGCAGGAGCTGTCATCATCTTATGCATAGATTCCATATGCTTAGTTTTCATCGTCCCTATTTCAGCATTGAGAGCTTCCACTTTTTTCATATCTGGATCCTTTGTATTCATAAGTTTTCTAACTTCCAGCTGTTTTTCCTGAATTGCTATCATATCTTTCTCCATGGACATTCTCTGTTCAGGTGACATATTCATCATCATTCCACCCATCATTCCTTTACCCATTCCGCCCATCATAGGGCAGTTCATATTTTGATTCCCATGCATGTTAGCAAAAGATAGTGCCGACAATACAAATGCTCCTACTAATAATATTTTTTTCATTTTTACCACTCCCTTTGTTTTATTACAGTTTTATCTCATTCCAAATTTTCAACTTGACCGTAAAGAAATTTTTGTCTGCCAAAACCTGAAAAGGAATCCCATTGAGCTCCAAAGATTTTTTCACTATAGAGAGTCCCAATCCCATCCCGTCTACACCCATATCCTCAGCATTTTTTCCACGGGAAAAAGGCTGGAAGATACTTTCTATATCTACACAACTTTCTCCTCCTACCTCATTTCTGATAATCAGATACTGATTATCTTGGAAAATTTCTACCTTTCCTCTGTATGGAGAATACCTAAATGCATTTTGGATAATATTATCAAAAGTCAGCTTTAGAAGTTTAGTGTCATAATTTACCTGTTTTTCCTCTATCTCCTCTTCAATCTGGAGATCTTTTTCCATTTCAAGAAAATCATATTTTTCCCTAGAGTAATTTATCACCTCCAATAAATTAACTTTCTCTTTTTTTACTCCATAATTTGGTGAATCTAATTTAGATATTGTAAGTAGGTTTTCTGTGAGCTCTTTCATCTCAAGAGTCTCCTTTAATATTATACTGTTATATTTTCTTATTTCATTTTTTTCTTTTATTTTCCCCTCTAGGAGTGCTGTGGAATGAGTTATTATTATGGAAATCGGAGTCCGAAGTTCATGGGATGCAGTGGAAACAAAAGATTTCAGATTCTCTATGGACACAGAGAGACTCTGTGACATCTTTTCCAGGCTCCTGCTCAAATCTCCTATCTCATCATTCCTATCTATCTCTACTTTATCAGGAAATTCCATACGGGAAATTTTATCCGCTTTCTGGCTGAGAAGAGCTATGTCTCCAGTTATTTTTTTAGAAAAGAATGCCCCTGCAAACATGGAAAAAAGTAGAGCAAAAAAACCAGTGATAAGATTAAAAAGATTGCTCTCATGCTTATGAGCTGTCATAACAGAGAGCGAGGTGCTCACATAGATATTTCTTCCATCTGGAAGTTTTTCTCCATAATAGAGAATAAGTGCTCCCACTCCAGGAAGTGTTTTCTGGGAAAACTCCCCCAAAGGGATCTTACTGTTCATACTCATATGGTGACTCATCATCATTGGATTTCCCATTCTCATAGCTTTTTTATCCAAGGCAATCTCTATTCCCTCCAATTCCCTTGTCCGATAGATATACTGGTCCAGCTCCTCTTCATTCTTTTCAATCGAATATTTTTTCACACTCTCAGTTATCTCCAGCATCATATTTTTCTTTCGGTATACATAAAACTGATCTATAAATGCCACATTAGCAATATAGCTTATAAATAGGGTAAATATCACTATGAGAGATGAAAATAGGAATATTTTCATAAAAAAACTAACTCTCTTTTTCTTGGAAGACATAACCAACCCCCCTTACAGACTTTATATGGTCTCCATATTTCCCAAGTTTTTTCCTTACCCTTGTTACCAGGGTATCCACTGCTCTCTCTTCTCCAAAAAATTCGTAACCCCATACCTCATTGAGGATATTTTCCCTGGCAAGAACCATACCTTTATTTTTTATCAGATATTCTAAAAGCTGGATTTCTCGTTTGCTCAACTCTATTTTTTCAGATTCTATCTCCAAAGTAAAACTATTAAAATCTAGAGTCATATCCTCCAATTTAAAAATATTTTCTCCTTGAACCTTGAGAATTTTTTTTACTTTGAGAACCATAACTTTTAGACTGAAAGGCTTTGTCACATAGTCATCGGCTCCCAGTTCCAGTCCCTGAATCTCATCCAGTTCCCCATCTCTAGCCGTCATTATTATAATAGGTACTGTGGAAATTTTTCTTATCTCCCTGCAAATTTCCCAGCCATTTTTCTTTGGAAGATTTATGTCCAGAAGAACTAGGTCAGGATTAAAATGATAAAAAACTTCCATTGCCATACCACCCTCATGGACCATCTCCACAGAGAAATTTTCCTCCACGAGAGATTTTTTCATTATCTCTGCCAAATCTTTCTCATCTTCAACTATCAGAATTTTTTTATTCATCCCTTTTCCTCCCTATTTTTACTAAATTATACCACTTTACAAAAAAAAGACAATCGATTAAGACTGTCTCTTTTTATGGAATTAGTTTGTTTTTGCAGGTGTAGCAGGTACTGCCATCATTTTATGCATAGATTCCATGTGCTTAGTTCTCATATTTGCTATCTCAGTGTTCAGTGCTTCTACTTTTTTCATATCTGGATTCTTTGTATTCATAAGCTTTCTAACTTCTAGTTGCTTCTCTTGAATAACTATCATATCTTTTTCCATAGCCATTCTCTGCTCTGGAGTCATATTCATCATCATACCTTTTCCACCCATCATTGAGCACTTTCCACCCTTCATCATACCCATTTTTCCGCCCATCATTCCAGATCCACCTTGCATAGTTCCCATTGCTGCAGCTCCGTTATTCATGTTCCCCATGTTATGATTCCCATGTACGTTTGCAAAAGATACTGCTGATATTAAAAATGCCCCTACTAATAATATTTTTTTCATATTTATCACTCCTTTTAATTTTCATTTTTATCTGGCTTTCGCCTTTACAAAAATATTGTATCAGAGTTTTGTTACAGTTTTATGTCAAAACTATTTTTTTTATTTTTTAAAATCTAATTTTTATGCCTATTCCCTCACCATGGTCAGAATGAGTATTTCCTGTGAAAGACATCCATTTTTTATATCTATATTCCAGTTCAGCAAAATATTCTCCCTCTGTATCAATCTCCCAATTCAGCTGAAGTTTTTTTGTAAGCTGCAGCTGACTGGAAAACTCTCCTACCACATCTCCATCCTGATAGACACGGAGTTCTGTATCAATTAAAAGGGGAAGAAGGTAATGGGCAGAAATATATCCACGATTTTCAACATGATTTTTATCCTCGTCCATATTGAATCCAGCTCCTAAAGAGAGAAAACTATTTATATATCTGCTATAATATATATCGGCATTATATCCATCATCATATGAGGTTTCACCTCTAAGCCCCCATTTATGTCTACTATTAAATACAGAGATATCTCCATGTACAAAATTGGTGCTCCCCTCTATCTCCCCCTTCCAGAAATATTTTCTGTCCCAAGAGAGTTTTCTAGCCATCTTTTTATCCAGGTCACTTCCTTCATAGCTGACAACTCTTGCCATTCCAGTTTTCATATGATAGAGGTTATGACAGTGGAAGAACCAATCCTTTTCCTCATCTCCTAAAAATTCAATAACTATTTTTCCAAAGGGTGGAACATCTACAGTATGTTTTATAGGAGAATAATCTCCATGCTTATTGATAACTCTGAAGAAGTGCCCGTGAAGGTGCATTGGGTGGTGCATCATTGTTTCATTCTGGAGAACAAACCTTACCCTTTCTCCCTTTTTGATAAAAATCTTATCGCTCTCTACCAGAGTTTTATTGTTAAAGCTCCAGATATAATTTTCCATATCTCCTGTAAGTTTTAAAACTATCTCACGGGTTTTGGTGCCTTGGGGATAAAGGGCAGGTTCCAGAGCTTTTAAAAAATCATAGTAGTTGCCTTTCTCCATATTATTCATATCTTGGTGAGAACTATGGGAT
>JBOFCM010000009.1:0-3602 GCA_051646055.1 Fusobacteriaceae bacterium | reverse complement strand
CCCACAGCTGTACTCCCAGTAAAAAAAATATAATCAAATTTTTCCTTTAAAAGTTTTTCGGCCACATGATAATCTCCAGTTACTATTTTTAATTGGGGAATATCCAGTTCATAGACAATTTTTTTTAGAATCTCTTCAGTATTAGAGGAAAGCTCAGAGGGTTTCAAGGTCACCCGGTTTCCACTTCCCAGAGCTCCGATAAGAGGCAGAAGGGCCAGTTGAAAAGGATAGTTCCAGGGAGAGATTATTAATACATCTCCATAGGGGACCCTCTGGATATAGCTTCTGCATCCCAACAGAGAAAACATTCCCCAAATTCTTTTTGGTTTTTTCCATTTGGAAGCTTTTTTTATGAAAAGATCCAGTTCTTTAATAACAGGAATATATTCTGTTAGGAGAGCTTCATCCTCATTTTTTCCTAAATCTAGATAAAGAGCTTTTAATATCTCAGTTCTGTTAGCTTTAATAACTTTCTTCAATTTTATCAAATCTTCCATATGTTCTCCTTCAACAGATAATTTTGATTAAGTTTAACATATAAATTTGGAATATTCATCTTTAATTTATAAAGTCCTATAATTACTTAATTAAAATTAAAAATTTAAAAATAAAAAGAGATTTTTTCAATAAAAAAAGATACAGTCTAAACTATATCCTCTTTTTTAATCTCTCTAACCTCTCCCAATTCCATATCTCCAAGAGTGAGAATTCCAAATTTTATTCTTTTCAGATAGATAACTTTATTACCTACGGCACGAAGCATATGTTTAACTTGATGATACTTCCCCTCTGTAATAGTAAGATGTATAGAATTTTCAGAAACTCTTCTGGCTTTTCCAGGTTTAAAATGATAACCGTGAAACTCTATCTCCTGCTCAAGTCTGGCAATTTCCTCATCAGTAATATCTCTGATAAGTTCAGCATAGTAAGTTTTTTCTATAGTTTTATCGGGATGAGTGAGAAAATGGTTGAACTCTCCATCGTTGGTAAAAATCAGTAATCCTTCAGTGTTTTTATCCAATCGTCCCACGGGAGAAAGTCCCTGTTTATCTATCCATTCTGGAAGCACATCCATAACGGTAGGTTTATCATTTACAGGATTAGAAACAGCGGTAATGTAACCTGCAGGTTTATTAAAAACATAATACTTGAGAGATTTTGTTTTTAGTTTTTTTCCAAGATGGAGAACCTCTTGAGTTTCAGGATTTATATGGATACCGATATCGGTTTCTATTTTTCCATCCACAGTGATTTCTCCTCCTCTTATCCGCTCCTTAATTTTTTTTCCAGTATCTATCCCGCACCCGATAAGATATTTTTCCAGACGCATCTCCATCTTTTCCTCCTAAAATTAAATAAACATATTATATCATAATTGTTTTTTAATTCCAAAACTATATGGTATAATTGAAATAATTTACAATTAATCTGGAGGTAGTTATGGAAAAAATAAGAAAGCAACTGGATTTTTTAATTGAGATAGACAAGGTAAAAGGAATTTTGAGACAGAGTCTTATTCTTCAAGGAGAACGTAGAGAAAACGATGCGGAACACTCATGGCATATGGCTCTGGCTGCAATGACTCTCCGTGAATATTTTATGGAGAAGATAGACATGGAGAAAGTTCTTAAGATGATACTTATCCATGATATAGTGGAGATCTACGCAGGAGATAATCCTGCCTTTGGAGCAATAAATCATAATAAATTTCACGAGGAGCTGGAAGCTGCTAATAAAGTATTTGGAATGCTCCCTGGAAAGGAAAAGGATGAGTTTCTAGATCTGTGGCTGGAATTTGAGGAGGAGAATACTCCTGAATCAAAATTTGCCACAGCTTGTGACCGTTTTCAAGGATTTATGCAGAATCTCACATCTGACGGTCATACATGGAAAAAATACTCTGTCCACAAATCTCAGGTAGAAAAGCGTATGGAGCCTATAAAAATTCATCTGCCTGAAGTATACAAAAAAATCGTGGAACCTGAAATCCACCACTACATGAACAGGGGAATAATTCTTCACGACCTGCTGTAGTAAAAATTGAATGGGGGAATAAAATTAGAATGTATAAAAAAACTATTATATCGGGAGTATTGGCTCTTCTTATTGTAGCCTGCTCCTCAATGGAAACTCCTACTGAAACTACTCATGAAAAAGCAGTTTCTGGAGAAGCTTCTATTTCTAAAAGCAAAATAGAAATATCAAAGGATAAAAAGGATAGTCAGCAATCACTGAGGAAAGTTGATCTTTCAGCCTTTGGGAATATACCCAAAAGTCCGAAAGGTGTTGAATTTAAATATCTGACAACTGCCAGTCACCTTCTTCAGAAAAAAGATTACGGACTGGAAAAGGATGAAGAGGCTGCTCTAGAATTTTATAAGCGAACAGATATAGAGGCTTATGGAGACAATGCTTCTTTCTATCGTTGGAATTTTGTCAGAAGCGAAGGTGAACTTCTCCAGATTCTAGAAAAAAATCTGACAGCTCTACAGAAATCCCGTCCCAAGGATGTGCTTCAATTTAAAAATGGAAGATGGGAAAAAGCCAGTGCTCCTGGGAAAAATCCTATCGGAAATCTAGAACTCCTATATGTGACAGAGAGGGACCAATCTGGAATGGCCCTTGCATTACTTATAAAAGGAAGCAACGGAACCTATCTCGTCCACAATAAATATAACCTGAGAAAAATTTTGGGCGGAGGAACTTATAAAGTTTTCAGTTCTATGAATAATAACAGGCTTCTTACAAATCCTACCCTAATTCCTTCAGGTTTTTTTGCCTTTGAGAAAAAAGATGGAAACTATCATTTCTACGGAGGAGGTTATGGACACGGAGTGGGACTTTCTCAGGCTGGAGCTCAAGATATGACCAAAAACTACGGAAAGAATTATAAGGAAGTAATGTCCTTTTATTATCCAGGGACAGCTATCTCTAAATTTGAAAATAGAAATATCCGTGTGGCTATAACTAATACTGAAAAAAAACTGGACCACAAGAGAGTGACTCTGACCACTATCCATGGGATGCAAGTGAAGTTTTTGGGGAAAACTCATAATATCCCTGGTGGTACTACACTGACATTGAGAAATACCGGAACAGGAATAGAGATTCTTTCTGGAGGGAAACCTCTAGCTAAGGGAAAAGGAAGAGTTCAGATAAGCAGTCAGAAGTCAATGCTCAAACTCACCTCAATAAAAAGAAAATATAAAAAAAATAACTCCCCGTCTTATCACGGAGAGTTTCAAGTTACAGCTTCGGGAAAAGATTCCCTGAGAATAGTAAACCATGTTCTTCTAGAGAGATATCTTGAAAATGTGGTTCCCAGTGAGATGTCTCCCACTTTCGGAGTGGAACCTCTAAAGGTTCAGGCTATCGCTGCCAGAACTTATGCAGTAAGATTCCAACAGCGTAATGGGGGAAAAGGAAGCTATGATGTAGATGACACAACCAAATACCAGGCCTATAACTATGTGGAGAAAAATGCCAACAGTACTGCTGCTATCCAGGCAACCAAGGGAATGATACTTACCTATGGTGGAAAAATAGCAGATACCAAATATTATTCTGTGACCTCAGGTTATGGAGCATCTTCCAGGGCAGTG
>JBOFCM010000008.1:0-1040 GCA_051646055.1 Fusobacteriaceae bacterium | reverse complement strand
CTATCCATCCATTCCTAGGCAACTTCTATCCATTCATTCCTCTATTTCTTTATCCATTTATCCATCCATCTTGATCTTATCACATAAAACCATTCTATTAGTCTCTTCATCTGTCTTTGTCTCTTCCTCACTCTATCTGCTTTCAGACAACTATACATCCATCCATACATCCAACCATCATCCTATCACTCAATCCATATATATTCAACTCTTCATATATCTTTGCCTCTCCATCCCTCCATCTGTCTCCAGGCACCTCTCCATTCACCCAATCATCCATCCATCCATTCATTTCAATCTTCACATCACTCCATCCACCTGTATTAATTTCTTTATTTGTCTTTGTCTCTTTTACTCCATGTGTATCCATCTGTTTTACAATCTTTCTCTCATCTTCCTATCTCACCACTCATCATTTCGATCTTTCTTTATCTGTCTCCCCATCACGCCAATTGTTTTCAGAAAAACTTGTTCTTCTGTTGCCACCAGTCAATAATTTCTTTTCTCTCAATCATGTATACAATCTCTCTAAAAATCTTCATCATTTTATCTCTTAATGTCTCTTTCTTTACATTATTTTCTCCATCCCCGCATCTTAGCCACTTTTTTAGACAATGTATGTCCCTCTTTTTTATTCATCCATCCATCCATCCATTCATCCATCCATGCTATTCTATTTTTCATTCCTTGCTCTTCTTATATTATTTCATTTTCCCACAAATCTATTTCTCTGGTCCTAGATCACTCCATCTCTATTTCTTTATCCCTTTATCTCATATCAATCACCAACCCAACCTCATCACCAATTCCATCACCTCTTCACCTCTCCATCCATCTCTCATTCCTTCATCTCTGCCTCTTGATGATTCTCCAACCATCATTCTCTCCATCTCGAGTTACACCTTTGCATCACTCCATTTCTCACCCTCTATCCATTTTTTACCTCATCACCTCTTTGTCCATCTCATCCACCTGTTCCTTGTCTCATTCCCTCCATCTTTCATTATCCATCATTCCTGCTAATTTTTTCATTTTCATCA
>JBOFCM010000007.1:0-2002 GCA_051646055.1 Fusobacteriaceae bacterium | reverse complement strand
AAAGAAAAGCCAGTTGGAAAAGAGAGAAATATCGGGCTGGATATCTATGGAAAAGAAAATGTTGCTGGTAACAAGTTGTTACCAGCAGAAAATAAAGTTAGTGGTAACAACTTGTTACCACTAGAAAAGGATGAGATAGATTCAGGACTTTCTAATCTAAAAAAATTAGTAGATGAAGGGATGAATTTTCAGCTCACAGAAGTGGAAGAGATGAACCAATTTCTTCAAGAAAAATCTTTGGAATTGTTGAAAACACAGGCTAAAGCTATCTTACATCTGGGAAAAATTTTCACAGAGGTGGAAGAAAAGCTTGGAGGAGATAACCACCACAATGGAGTCTATACCAAATGGCTGGAGCTCAATGGTTTTAACAAAATGACAGCTCTGAGACACAGAAGAAGATACAGATTATTTACTCAGGTAAGGACTGATCTGGGAAAATCCCTTGTGGGAACTTTGCCTCAGAGTATCATAAACGATATTGTGATGAAGAGTGAAAACGAGATAAAAGAGTATGTTTCACTTATTGATGAAGGGATAAAAAAAGATGAGCTCTCTAAAATTTTAGATGGATCAGAGAGAAAAAATCTGGAATTAAAAAAAGTTGAAGAGGCTGAAATTGGAAATGAGTATCAGCTTGTAAATGATATGCTGCATAAAATTTCCATAGAAAAATTGGACGATATTGAAAAGATAACCTTTGAAAAGGATATGAAAAAAGTTGAGAAAATTCTGAAGAAATATGTGAAGGGTTAAAATAGAGAGAGGAGGATTCGTGGAAAGAAAATATTTGCCTGTAGGAATGGATGATTTCAAAAAATTGATAGAAAAGAATTGCTATTTCATAGATAAGTCTCTTTTCATAAAAGAATTACTGAGCAACAGATCAGAGATAACACTTATACCCAGACCTAGAAGATTTGGAAAAAGTTTGAATATGAGTATGCTAAAGTATTTTTTTGATATAGAGAAGAGTGACGAAAACAGAAAATTGTTCAAAGGTCTGAAAATAGAATCAACAGATTTTATGAAATATCAAGGACAATACCCAGTTATATATCTCAGTTTCAAGGAACTAAAAATGGATAATTGGGAAGAGTGTCTGGAGCAGCTGAAGGAGATCCTATCAGATCTATATAAATCCCATTCCAAAGTTAAAGAGTGCTTGGACCCAGATTCATTAGCAGATTTTAATGAGATAACCTCAGGAAAGGGAAGTAAAATAAAATTCATGAATTCTATCTCAAGGCTGTCAAAATATATGAGTGATTTTTATGGAAAAAAAGTTATTATTCTCATAGATGAATATGATACTCCCCTTACAACGGCACACCTGAACGGATATTACGATGAAGCTATCTCTTTTTTCAGAAATTTTTTAAGTGGAGCATATAAATCCAATATAAATCTTGAATTTGGAGTTATGACTGGGATAACTAGAGTGGCAAAAGAGAGCATATTTTCAGGATTAAACAATTTAAAGGTTGCTACGATTTTAGACAGCAACTATCAATATTTTGGGCTGACAGAGCTGGAGGTTGAGGAACTTCTAAAGTATTATGGTTTAGATTATGAGCTGGAGCAGATAAAGTGGTGGTATAACGGATATAGATTTGGCGGGATACAGATGTATAATCCGTGGTCAATAATAAATTTTGCTGATAATAATGATTTGAAAGCCTATTGGATAAACAGCAGTGATAATATGCTGATAAAAAATATACTGAAAAAAAATGATAGCAAGATACAAAATGATTTAGAAAATCTTTTTAGAGGTGAAAGTATAGAGGAAGCCTTGAAAGAAACCCTTGTATTTGAAGAGATGGAAAAAATAGATACAATATGGTCTCTGCTGTTTTTCACTGGATACCTCACTTACAATAGAAAAAACACCTCTTCCATAACAGGAGCTACAACATATGATCTCATTATTCCTAATCAGGAAGTAAGAACATTCTTTAGGGATGTTTTCATAGCTGAATATAGTGATAACCAGTCAAGT
>JBOFCM010000006.1:0-34921 GCA_051646055.1 Fusobacteriaceae bacterium | reverse complement strand
TCTGATTGTTTTTTTCCAGCTCTCTGAATAATTCCTCACTGATTACAAATTTTCCTTCTCCATGGGAGATTGGAAGATTATGGATTTCTCCCATTTCATAGGATGAAAGCCAAGGAGAATGGTTAGAAGAGATTCGAGTCTTTATTATTCTCGAAACATGACGGTTGATATCATTTCTAAAGAGAGTAGGAGCATTTTCATTTAATTTGTCTACGTCTCCATAAGGAAGAAGCCCTGATTTTATAAGAGCTTGGAATCCATTACAGATTCCCAAGATAAGTCCCTGTTTTTTTAAGAATTTCTGAGTAGCTTCCTTAATTTTTTCATTCTGAAGAATATTAGCAATAAATTTTCCTGAGCCGTCTGGTTCATCTCCGGCACTAAAGCCACCAGGGATCATGAAAATTTGAGAATTTTCAAGCTTTGAACAGAGAGCATCTATAGAATCTTCAATATCTTTTTGAGTAAGATTTCTGAATAGAAAAATTTCGGTTTCGGCTCCAGCTTTTTTAAATGCTTTTTCAGTGTCATATTCTGAGTTTGTTCCAGGAAAAACTGTAATTAAAACTTTAGGTTTATCGTGAAGAACATCGGCTTTTTTAATAATTGGAAGTGAAATATCAGTGTTTTTTTCTAATACTGTTTCTGTTATTTCCCCCTGATAATTATAGGGATATATTTTCTTAAATTTTTTCTCTAAAATATCTTTTGCTTCTGAGAGCTCTATTTTAATTCCGTTTATATATACAGAAGAAGTATCGCTTGTTTTTCCTATTAAAATTCCTCTCTCCAATTTTTCAGAAGATTCCACAAGGAATGAACCAGGAAGAGTTTTCAGAGGTGAGATAGAGCAATTAAAATCTCCACCAATTCCGTTTCCTAGTCCCATTTTAATAACTGCTTCAGCCCAACCACCAAATCCGATTGTTGAAGCTGAAATGATAGCTTTAGATTTAATTCCGTCTCTTATGAAATCCATATTGTTTCTTATAGATTCATAATTAGGAAAATTATTTTCTTTAGGAGAGTGATGGATAAGGTAGATATAATTTCCATTCTTTTTAAATTCAGGGGATATTATATTTTCAACTTTTTCAGTTGTAACTGCAAAGGAGATAAGTGTAGGAGGAACGTGAATATCTTTAAATGTTCCACTCATACTATCTTTTCCTCCAATCGCAGGAGTGTTAAATTGGAGCTGAGCTTCAAGTGCTCCCAATAATGCCTGAAAAGGTTTTCCCCATTTTTCTTTAGAACTTCCAAGTTTTTCAAAATATTCTTGGAAACTTAAACGAGCTTTTCTATAATCTCCTCCAGTAGCAGTTAATCTTCCTAGAGATTCAACAACAGCATAGATAGCTCCAAGATAAGGCGAAGCTGAGGAGATAAATGGATTATAACCATGGGCAAGTATAGAGCACGTATTTGTAAAACCATCAGTTGCAATTTTTTGTACACTTGCCTCACTAGGAGTAAGTTGATATTTTCCACCAAAAGGCATAAGAACAGTTCCACGTCCGATGGAAGCATCGAACATCTCTGTCATTCCTCTCTGAGAAGCTACATTAAGTGATTTAAGCATAGATTTTAGAGAATTTTCACTGAAAACTTCAGGCTCAGGAAGAGATTCCCCAGATGATACTAAAACATCTTGAACATTCCTTACTCCATTGGTATCGAGAAATTCACGAGATATATTGACAAGAGTTTCACCACGGTATCTGATAATAAGTCTTTTTTCTTCAGTTACTTTTCCTACTAGAGCAGTTTCTAAATTTTCTTCCTGGGCAAGTTTTATAAGAGTATCATAATCTTTAGGTTCAATAACTACAGCCATCCGCTCCTGGGATTCAGATATAGCAAGATCTGTTCCATTGAGTCCGGCATATTTCACATGAATATTATCCAGATCTACAGTCACACCTTCAGCTATTTCACCTATGGCAACACTTACACCTCCGGCTCCGAAGTCATTGGATTTTTTTATAAGTTTTGTAACTTCCGAATTACGGAAAAGTCTCTGGATTCTTCTTTCAACTGGGGCATTTCCTTTTTGAACCTCAGATGAGCATTTTGTAAGTGAGGTTTCGTTGTGCTCCTTTGATGAACCAGTAGCTCCACCGACCCCATCTCTTCCAGTAGCTCCTCCAAGCACAACAACTAAATCCCCGGATGTTGGAGTTTCACGTCTTACATAATCCTGCTTAACAGCACCAACAACAGCACCTACTTCCATTCTCTTGGCAACATACCCAGGATGAAAAATTTCACGCACAAAAGTTGTAGTTAATCCTATCTGATTACCATAAGCTGAGTATCCAGCAGCAGCACCTTTAGAGATAATTCTCTGAGGAAGCTTGTTAGGAAGGGTATTTTCCATGGGCTGAGAAATATCTCCAGCCCCTGTGATTCTCATAGCCTGATATACGTAAGCACGGCCTGAAAGAGGGTCTCTGATAGCTCCTCCGACACATGTGCTTGCTCCTCCAAAAGGTTCAATTTCTGTAGGATGATTATGAGTTTCATTTTTAAACATAAGAAGATATTTTTCAATAACACCGTCAACATCAACATCTACAACGATACTACAAGCATTTACTTCTTCTGAAATTTCAAGATCTTCCAAATCTCCTTTCATCTTTATGAATCTAGCTCCGATAGTTGCCATATCCATAAGAGTAAGAGGTCTATTTTCACGCTTAAGTTCCTTTCTGAGTTCAAGATATTTTTGATATGTTTCTTTCATCTCTTGGGAGAAAAGTCCCTGAGAAAATTTTATGTCTTTAAGTTCAGTTTCAAAGGTAGTATGTCTGCAATGATCAGACCAGTAAGTATCAAGCACCTTTATTTCAGTCTCAGTAGGATTACGTTTTTCTTCATTCTTAAAATATTCCTGGATATGCTTTAAATCTTCAAGAGTCATGGCTAGAGAATTTTCTGTCAGAAATCTCTCTAGTTTTTGAATCCCAAAATCTATAAATCCATGGAAAGTTTTTACAGGTTCGATTTCAATATCTTCTTGAAAAGAAAGCGTTTCAAGATTTTTTTCACGGCTCTCTATGGGATTAATAAGATATCCTTTTATTTTTTCTAGAGAGCTAATTTCTCCATGAAAAATATAAAGTCTTCCACTTTTTATTTTTACTTTTTCTCCTGTTCCTAAAAGCTTTAGACACTGTTCAGCTGAATCGGCACGCTGATCATACTGTCCTGGAAGATATTCTGTTGAAAGGAAAGTTTTTTCAGATAAATCAATCTCCTCAAAAACCTCATCAGTAACAGGCTCAGATAAAACTTTCTTTTTTAGTAGATTAATCTCTTCCTGTGTACAGTTAAAAACATCATAACAGTTATAGATATCAATTTTTTCCAAAGAGTTCTCCTTAAGATTTTCCTTAAGCTCCCCCAAAAGCGAAAGGCTTTCAACAAGAAATCCCTCTTTTTTCTTTACAAAAATACGTCTGTCCATAATCTCTCCCCCTAGAAATTTTCTACTTTTTCAATAAGTTCCTCTAAATTATCGCCAATAAAATTAATATGTCCCATTTTTCTTCCTGTTTTCCATCCTTCTTTCCCATAGATGTGAATTTTTATACCTTGATCTTCAACCAATTTTTCTATTTTTTTTCTATTTTCTCCTAAAATATTGAGCATAATGCAATTTTTATTTAATTGTGGTGTTTTTAAAGAAATACCACAGATACTCATAATATGTAATTGAAACTGAGAGTAATCACAGGCATCTAATGAATAGTGACCGGAGTTGTGTGGTCTAGGAGCCATCTCGTTGAAGTAAATTTCACCACATTCACTGATGAAAAATTCAATTCCTAAAATACCGATAAAATCCAGACCTTCCATTATTTTTTTTCCTGTGGCAACAATTTTTTGATAGAGGTCAGAAGAGATATCTGCAGGAACTGTAGTGGTTTTAAGAATTCCTTTTTCATGGAAATTTTCACCAATTGGAAAAGTAACTATCTCATCATCCAAATTTCTCACAACTATACATGAAACTTCTCTCTGGAAGGTTATCATCTCTTCTAGAATATATTCCTGTTTTTTTAATTTAATATATTTAAGATCTTCAGGATCTTTTAAAATCCATTGATTCTTACCGTCATATCCCCCGCAGGCAGTTTTCAATATTGCAGGATAGCCAATACTATCCAGAGCTAAGGAAAGATCCTGAATAGTTTTTACTGGAAGATATTTTGCTGTTTTTATTCCCAATTTGCTAACAGCATCTTTCTCTCTGAGCCTATGCTGACTCAGATGGAGAGGTCTGGCTCCTTGAGGAATATATGCATTAAAATATTTTAAGACTTCCAATGATGTGGCAGGGATATTTTCAAATTCATAGGTGATAACATCAGCTATCTCCGCCATAAGCCTAAGAGATTTTCCATCATCATACTCACCCTTGATATGTATATCAGCGATTTTTCCTCCACAGGCATCAGGACTGGGATCTAAAACTGCAGTCCGAAATCCCATCTCTTTAGCTGCATCTACAAGCATTTTTGCTAGCTGTCCTCCACCAATTATTCCGATTATATTTCCTTTTTCAATAGTCATATATTCACCTCAGAATTTTCAAGAACATCATTTTTCATCTTTTCACGGAAAATTTTTAAATTTTTTCTAATCTCAGAATTTATAGTCCCTAAAATGGAAACAGCAAGAAGTCCGGCATTTTTAGCACCTGCTTCTCCTATAGCGACTGTGGCAACAGGTATTCCTCCAGGCATTTGAACTATAGAGAGTAGAGAATCTAGTCCATTTAATGTTTTAGATTGAATCGGGACTCCGATTACAGGAAGAGGAGTCAGACTGGCAACCATACCAGGAAGATGTGCGGCTCCTCCTGCTCCTGCTATAATTATTTTTATCCCACGACTTTCAGCATTTTTGGCGAAGTGATACATCTGTTCTGGAGTTCTATGGGCTGAAACAATTTTTACCTCATAGGTAATTCCAAATTTTTTCAAAATTTCTATTGCTAATTCCATAGTTGGTAAATCTGATTTACTTCCCATGATTACAGCTACATCTATATTCATAAATCCCCCTTAATGTTAAGAAAACTAAAAAATGCAGAAGATGACAGATATTTATAGATATCTATCTTCTGCTGCATTTTTCGTTCTTTGATATATAGTTTTTAATTTTATGTTTTTCACGGAAAAAAAAATATGTCTTTTCATAAAAATACCCTCCTAAAAAATTTAATATGAAAAAAAAGGAAATCAAAAATTGATCTCCCTATAAGTCATATAGTGGGTATGTGAAAAAAACACTACAACTATATGCTTATAGTCCGCAAATTTAAAGGTTTGCAGGTAGAAACTCGTCGTCCATATCACGACTATTATATAAGCTTAAAATATTTAATTGTTATTGACTTGATTTATAGGCGTACTATAACATATATATAAAAAAAATTCAAATAAAATTTAAAAGATTTTTCATTTTTTTTTTGTATATAAGGTTGACAAGATTAAAAGTCTTCGTAAATTTACTAGAGAGAATAGGAGGAAATTATGACACTTAATATGGAGAAAATATCTTCTAATGCCAAGGATATTGATAAGGCTATAACAAGTCTGAGAGAGGAATTAGAAGCAGTAAATTATTATAATATGAGGGCTGAGCAGGCTACGGATCCGGAATTGAAAGAACTTCTTCTTCACAATAGAAATGAGGAGGTAGAGCATGCAGCAATGCTTGCTGAATGGCTACGTAGAACTATGCCAAACTTTGATAAGGAATTCAGAGACTACATGTTTACAGAGGGATCCCTAACTGCTACCGAAGCAGGTGCAGGTAAAAGTGGAAGTGAAGATGTAAGCTTAGGAATAGGATCTTTAAAAACAAAATAAAATATTAATTGAGATACTAAAGTTTAGGAGGAAAATATGGAGTTTTTAAAAAGAGAATTAGCACCAATAACAAATAAGGCCTGGGAAGAGATAGAGGAAAGAGCGAAATCAGTACTTTCCAATAATCTTTCAGGAAGAAGAGCTATAAATGTATGCCCTCCAAAGGGAAGATCTTTTGAGGGGATATCTACTGGAAGAATGGGATTAAAACAGAAAGATGATCTTTTTTATGGAGTTTATAAGATTCAGCCTCTGGTAGAGACAAGAATAAGTTTTGTTCTTAACAGATGGGAGTTGGATAACATAGAAAGAGGAGCAAAGGATGTAAATTTCGATGCTTTAGATGAGGCTGTAAAAAAAGCTGCTAAATTTGAGGATTCTGCAATTTTCTATGGATTACCTGAAGCATGTATAGAAGGACTTAAATCTTCGGCTCATCCAGTTCAAAAATTTGGAACTACAGATGAAGAAACAATAAAAAGCATGATTGCAGGAATAAAACTTCTTCGTGACTCAACAGCAAAAAAACCATATATACTTGTTGTAAGTGAAGAAAAGTGGGTTTATCTCAACACAGTGAGTAAAGATCCTGAATTTCTTAAGAAACTTGAGAAAATGATAGGAAATCCTATAATAGTAAGTGAAAATGTAAAAGAAGCATTTTTGATGCCGTATGATGATGAAAATCTAGAGCTGGCTCTTGGAATGGATTACTCTATCGGCTATCAAGACAGTGATGATGTAAACGTAAAACTATTTATTACATCAAGTTTCGCATTTAGAGTGTTAGATAAGAGTCTTGTAGTCGTATTTGAATAATTTAATATATTAAAAATAGGGATTTTCTTAGGGAAATCCCTATTTTTTCTTTTAAAAACAAATAAGTTAGGATATAATGTGGAAAAAAAGGAGCCATAAAAAATGAGAATATTTTATTTTTTATTTACAATGTTTATGATATCGAGTTTTGTAGCTGCTACGACTACATATGTTACTTATTCAATATATCAATCTAAAAAAGTTTTCTATATAGGTGCATTTTTCGGATATTTTCCCTATGTTGGAGCCATATTGGCAAGAGGTTTAAAAAGAAAAGAGATGGAAGGTGTTGTAGGGCATTTTCTTTTTTATTATAATTATATAGCCCTTCTTTCAGTTACAATTATTATAATGCAGCTAATATCTTTAATTTTTAGGAAAAATTTATTTGATTTTTTCAAAAATAAAAAAGAGATATTTGCAGTGGTAACTATTTTTTTGATAGGAACTCTAGCTCTCTATGGGAAAAATAATTTTGATAGGATAAAAGGCGAAAAAATTTCTATTCGCTTAAAGGAAAAAGAAGAAAAAACACTTAAAATAGGCTTTATATCAGATACCCACTTAAATAGGATATTCGATGGAAAAAAACTAGATATGGCTTTAAATCAGATGGAAGATAAAGGGGTTGAAATAGTTCTTATAGGAGGAGATTTTGTAGATAATGATTCATCTATAATAGCACCAGGAATAGACGAAATAATAAAAAAATATAATTTTCCCAAAGGTATTTATACAGTTTTAGGAAATCATGAGTATTATGGTGGAATAGAGAAAAATATAAAATATATAAAAGACGTAGGAATAGAGGTATTGAGGGATGAGATATTGGAGATAGATGGTATTAATATTGTAGGAAGAGATGATAGAACAAACGGCTTAAGAAAATCTCTGATAGAAATATTGAGTGAAATAAACAATGAATTTCCAGTGATAGTAATAGACCATAATCCTGCAAGTCTTCAGGAAAGTATAGAAAATAAGATAGATTTTCAACTGTCAGGTCACACACATAACGGACAACTTATTCCTATGAATTATCTAGTAAAGCATCTTAATTTAAATGGATATGGACATAAAAAAATAGAAAAAACCCAGAGTTTTGTGAGCTCTGGATTGGGAACATGGATGATACCATATAGAATTGGAAGTCAAAGTCAATATGTAATTATAGACTTGTTGTACTAAAAATTAAATTTAAGTTTGATAAAGAGTGAGAGCATTGGAAAATTTTCTTATAAACCACTCTCTGAGATGAATAGGCTCTAAAATTTCAGCTTCATCTAAAAAATAGGAAAAATATCTTTTTGCTTTTTCTTCAGAGCACTGAAATTCATAAATTCCATTTTTTTTATTGAGAACTTTGGGTCTGTTTACCCTTAATTCCCGAAAAATTTTCTCTCCTTTTTCAGTTAGGAAAACTTTTATAATTTTACCTTGGGAGAGAAAGGGATCAAAATCTTTTTTTACATTTTCGATGAAATTTTTATCTCTAAAAACAAATTTGTTTCTGGTAATATAAACTGATTCTACATTGCAGAGACGGTAGTTTTTAAAATTATTTTCAATTAAATCATAGCAGAAAAGATAATTGGCAATTTCTAAATTGGAAGTGCCCATATGATAAGGTTCAACTTGGGTTTTTTTTCCATCTTGAAAAGAGATGTGTATAACTAAATTTTCTTTTATGGCAAAGGTAAGTTTTTTTACAGATTCTTGAAAAATAAAAAGTTCTCTTTTCATCTTAGGTTTATTAGCATAATTTCCAATCAATTTTCTAAAAAATTCAGATTCATTATGTATTCCTCTTTCCAAAAGAAAGTTATAATAAACTTCTCTGTTGCTCTTGTTTAAATTGAACTGTAAGACTGTTTTTTCTCCCAGATAGACCTCTTCTTCATAACTTTTTTCCTCTTTAAGAAATTCAAATATGAAGTTGAGAAGGGTATTTTTTTTGATATGAAACTCTTCGCAATCAGATTCAATAATATCACTCATATATTTAGGTAGGGTTACCCTAAGTTTTTTTTCCAAAATTTCCCCCTTGTAAAATAATATCTTTGATAAAATTATAATACGGTATAGTTCCAGTGTCAAATTTTTAGAAAAATACTTTACTTTGAAAAAATATTGTGTTATATTAACTCAAATAAAAATTATCTAATAATAGAGGAGCAAGAGTCAAGAGTAGTTTTCCTGAGGGATGACCCCCGGGGATGGAAAATGAAAGGGGCAATTGCCGAAATTTTTAATCTGGGTCAAAGGGTTATGAATTGCTTTTGAATATAATATATTCACGAGTGTCACATAAATTATGTGGAGTGCTATCTTTAGAGGGACAAAGTTTTTTTAACTATTTTTTTAGTTATACTTAAACCTTTCAAGAATAAACTTCTTGAAAGGTTTTTTTTATTTCAATAAAATTTAAAAAGGAGGGATTTTTAAGGATATAATTATTCTAAAATAAAGAACAAAATTAATTTTAAAACTATATTTAATTGTTGATTTTATTTATACAAAAATTGAACATAAAAAAAAATAAAATGATGATGGAATATTCAAAGTTATAGAGGTAAAATAGGAGAGTGTAAAAAAGAAACAAAGGTGGGAAATCATGATAGAAGCAAAAAAAATAAAAAAAGGTGATAAAGTTGCTCTGGTAGGTACCTCGGGAGCTATTTCTAAAGATAGATTGAGAGAGGGAATTGAGTTTGTAAAAAAATTAGGATTAGAACCCATAGTAGGAGAGAGCTGTAATGGAGAATATGGATATCTTTCTGGGAGTGATCAGCTGAGAGCAAGTGATTTAAATAAATTTTTTAGTGATGAAACAATATCGGGAATATTTTGCATGAGAGGAGGGTATGGAGCTCCGAGAATTTTAGATTTGATAGATTATGAAGTAGTGAAAAGGAATCCTAAGATTTTTATAGGATATAGTGACATAACTGCACTTCATCTAGCTTTTAATCAAAAATCGAATCTTATTACATATCACTCTCCCATGCCTTCTACGGAATTCTATAAAATTGTAGATGAATACACTTTGAAAAGTTTTTTAAATAACATAATGGAGAGAGAAAATTTTTTAGAAAATGAAAAACTAATTGAAAATCCAGAGGAGCAGAAGCTGATAACTTTAGTTCATGGAAAAGCCCAAGGAGAATTAATTGGAGGAAATCTAACCTTGATAGCTTCTCTCATGGGGACACCATATGAAATAGATACCAAAGGAAAGATACTTTTTTTAGAGGATATAGATGAAGAACCCTATAGAATAGATAGAATGCTTACTCAACTTAGGCTAGCCGGGAAATTTCAAGAAGCAGCAGGAATAATCTTGGGTGCATTTACCAACTGTGAAGCTAAAAATCCTGAAAGAAGTCTGAGTCTAGAAGAAGTTATTGCAGACACTGTGCTTTCATCGGGAAAACCGGTAATAAAAAATCTTGCTGCGGGTCATTGTCTGCCAACAATGACTCTTCCACTTGGAAAAATAGTAAATATAGATACGAAATGTGGAAGTTTAGAAATAATAAATTAAAAATGGAGGTACTAGGTGCTACATTATATTATAAAAAGGATAGTTGCAGGGATGTTATCCCTTTTTACCCTGATTACCATAACATTTTTTCTTATGCATTCAGTTCCAGGGGGACCTTTTAGTCCGGCAGAAGAAAGAAATATGCCACAGGCGATAATTGAACGTTTAGAGGAAAAATATGGTCTGGATAAACCTGTTCATGAACAATATTTAAATTATTTAAAAGGAATAGCTCGTGGAGATCTAGGGATTTCCTTTAAACAGGAAGACACATCTGTAAATGAAATGATAGAGAGAGGTTTTCCCATTTCTGCCAAGGTGGGAATAGTTGCAGTAATCTTTTCCATATTAATAGGAATTCCTCTGGGGGTTATTTCGGCAGTTAAAAGGGGAAAATGGCAGGATTGGACATCTATGATAATCGCTACAGTAGGAATAGCTATTCCAAATTTTGTGGTAGCGGTCCTTCTTATGTTTTTCTTTTCTATAAAACTTCGTTGGTTTCCAGTTTATGGACTTAATTCTATAAAAAGTTATGTTCTTCCAGTATTTGGATTAACTTTGGGGCCTATTTCCTATATCGCAAGGCTCATGAGATCCAGTATGCTAGAAGTGATGAGGCAAGATTATATAAGAACCGCAAGAGCAAAAGGTGTTCACGAGTTTTTTGTAATAATGAAACATGCATTAAGAAATTCAGTAATCCCAGTAGTAACTTATGTTGTTCCCTTGGTAGCGGCTCTTCTTACAGGTAGCTTTGTAATAGAAAGGCTCTTTGCTATACCGGGAATAGGTCGAGAATTTGTTACAGGAATTAATGATAGAGATTATTCCATAATAATAGGACTTACAATATTTTTTGGTGGGATAATAATAGTTACCAATATTTTAGTAGACTTACTCTATGCAGTTATAGATCCGAGAATAAAAATAGATGAGTAAAAGGGGAGAAAATGGAGACAGAAAGAGAAACAAAATACACGATAGATACCCTGCATATTCCCGTTGAAATGTTTGAAAAATTAGAGGAAAGGGATAAATATAGTGAAGAAATAAAAAGAAAAAGTAGATCGTATTTAGAGGATTCATGGTCAAGATTTAGTAAAGATAAACTAGCTCTTATTGGACTTGGAGTAATTTTAATTATGGTACTTTTAGCTATATTTGGACCTTTATTCTCTCAATATACCTATGATGGACAAGATATTATGAATCAGCACCAATCTCCTTCAATAAAACATTTTTTTGGAACAGATAAATTTGGGAGAGATATATTTGTAAGAACTCTTTATGGAGCAAGAATAAGTCTTACAATAGGATTTGCAGCAGCAGCTATAAATCTTGTGATAGGAGTGATTTATGGAGGTGTATCGGGCTATTTTGGTGGAAAAATAGATATGGTAATGATGAGAATAGTGGATATTATAACAGGAATTCCATCCCTTCTATATATAATTCTTATAATGATGTATTTGGGGAATTCTGTAACAAGTATTTTAATAGCTCTATGTATGACTTACTGGATAAGAACAGCAAGGATGGTAAGATCTCAAATTCTTACTCTTAAACATCAGGAGTTTGTTATGGCGGCTCGTATAATAGGAGAATCTGATTGGGGAATTTTAAGAAAACACCTTATCCCTAACAGCATGGGACCAATTATAGTTACAGTTACTTTTCTTATTCCACAAGCTATATTTTCCGAAGCTTTTTTGAGCTTTTTAGGAATAGGGATACAGGTTCCTATGGCCAGTTGGGGGACTTTAGCTAATGACGCAATACCGGCATTATTTACACACCCATATCAGATGTTTTTTCCTGCTATGGCTATTAGTATAACTATATTTGCACTAAACTTCATAGGGGACGGGCTTCGAGATGCCTTAGATCCAAAACTTAGAAAATAGGGGATAAAAATGGAACTGTTAAAAGTAAAAAATTTAAAAACAAATTTCTTTATTGATGCGGGGATGGTTCAAGCAGTAAGAGGCGTCGACATCTCTTTGGGGAAAGGAGAAAGTTTAGGAATTGTAGGAGAGTCTGGAAGTGGGAAAAGCGTTACGATGCTTTCTATCATGGGACTTTTAGAAGAGAATAGCTCAGTTGATGCAGATGAATTAAAATTTAATGGTGAAAATCTACTTGATAAGAGAGAGGATGAGATGAGAAAAATATCAGGAGGAGAGATAGGAATGATATTTCAAGATCCCATGTCTTCTCTAAACCCTCTTTTTACTGTGGGAAATCAGATTACAGAAGCTATAAGATTGCATAACAAAATTTCTAAAAAAGATGCGGAAAAAAAAGCATTAAAAATGCTTGAGATGGTTGAAATTTCAAGTCCAGAAAGTCGTATGAATCAGTATCCTCATGAACTTTCTGGGGGAATGAGGCAACGTGTTATGATAGCTATGGCTATGAGTTGCAATCCAAAACTTCTTATAGCAGACGAACCTACTACGGCTTTAGATGTAACTATTCAAGCTCAGATATTGGATCTTATGAAAACTCTTAAGGAAAAAACAGAGACTTCTATAATTTTAATAACTCATGATTTAGGAGTTATAGCCAATATGTGTGAAAAAATAGTTGTTATGTACGGGGGAACAGTGGTGGAAAAAGGAAGTAAAGAGGATATTTTTTATAATTCAAAGCATCCATATACATGGGGTCTTTTAAATTCCATTCCAAAATGTGAAGGGAAAAAAAAGGATAAGCTGGTACCAATACCAGGGTCACCTCCGGATCTTTTAAATCCTCCTAAAGGGTGTCCTTTTACTCCAAGATGTGCTCATGGAATGAAAATATGTCAAGAATATATACCGGGATTGAAAACACTTTCGAAAACTCATAGTTCTGCTTGCTGGATGCTTCATCCTTCTATGCCTAAAGATGAGAAAAGAGAGGGAGAAAGATAATGGAGAAAAAAATAATTTTAGAAGTTAAGAATCTAAAAAAATATTTTAGAATGGGAAAAAAAACTTTTTTTCAGAAAGAGAAAGTGCTGAAAGCAGTAAATGACGTTAGTTTTACAATAAAAAAAGGGGAAACCTTTGGATTGGTAGGAGAATCAGGGTGTGGGAAAACAACAGTTGGTAGGTGTATAACTAGGCTTTACGAACTCAGTGGTGGAGAAATAATTTTTGAAGGAAAGAATATTGAAAAATTAGATAGAAAAGAGTTGATGCCCTACAGACAAAAGATGGGAATGATATTTCAAGATTCGTACTCGTCTCTAGATCCTCGTATGACAGTGGGGCAGATTATAGCAGCACCACTAAAACTTCATGGTGTATTATCTGAAAATAAAATTTTAGACAGAGTAAAAGAACTGTTAAGAATGGTTGGACTTAAAGGTGAGCATATTAATAGATATCCCCATGAATTTTCAGGAGGCCAGAGGCAGAGAATAGGCATAGCTAGAGCCTTGGCATTAAATCCTGAGTTTATAGTCTGTGATGAGCCAATATCAGCTTTAGACGTATCTATTCAAGCTCAAGTTATAAATATATTAGAAGAACTTCAAGAAAAATTGGGATTAACCTATCTGTTTATATCCCACGATCTTTCAATGGTAAGACACATATCTCACAGAGTCGGAGTCATGTACCTTGGAGATTTAGTTGAAGTGGGAGATGCAGAAGAAATATATGGGAATATGTTACACCCGTATACACAATCGCTAATGTCTGCAGTGCCTATTCCTGATCCTATTAAAAGTGCTGGGAGTAAAAGAATAATATTGCAAGGGGATGTGCCAAATCCTATAAATCCACCATCTGGATGTCCTTTCAGAACTAGATGTAGATATGTGATGGAAATTTGCAAAGAAGAAAAACCTAAGTTATTAGGAAATGAAAAGCATATGGTAGCCTGCCACAAGGTTAAAATATAAAAAAATCAAGGGAGGAAATATGGTTAGAAAATTTAGATTCTTAATTATGGTTGTTATTTTAGGATTTTTGATAGGATGCGGAGGAAAGGACGAACAAAAGGAAAAGGGAAAAAAAGTAGTGTATTCAATGTCAGCAGAGCCAGAATCGTTAGATCCTACTACAAATATTTATGCAAGGGGAAGCCTTGTAATGCAAAACCTTTTCAGAGGACTTTTCAAAGTTAATTCAAAAAATGAAACTATTCCGGCTCTTGCTGAAAGCATGGAAATTTCAGAAGATGGAAAAGTATATATAATCAAGTTGAAAAATAATCTTAAATGGTCAGATGGATCACCTTTAACTGCAGAAGACTTCGCATATTCTTGGAAAAGAGTATTGAATCCAGAAGTGGGATCAAGGGTAGCCTACGAGATGTATTCTATAAAAAACAGTGAAAAATATAATAAAGGCGAGGTTTCGGCAGAAGAATTAGGAATAGAGGTGATTGACTCTACAACTCTTAAAATAACCCTTGAAAATCCTGTTCCTTATTTTAAACAGCTTCTTGCTACTCCTACGTATTTTCCTGTGAAAAAAGATGTTGTAGAAGGAAAAGAGCCTTGGACTAAAACTGCTAAAACTTATATTTCTAACGGACCTTTTATGGTGAAGGAATTTAAACCAAAGGAAAAATATATCTTTGTAAAAAATCCAAACTATCTATATGCAGATGATGTAAAACTAGACGAGCTAGAAATAGTGTTTATAGATTCTCCAGAAACAGAAATGGGAGCCTATATGAATGGAGAAATAGACGTAGCAGAAAATCTTAGTAATGATGCCAAAAAGCGTTACGAAAACAGCGGTGAAATGAATAAGAGTGAAAGAATAGGAATGATGTACTATGATTTTAACACATCAAAAGCACCTTTTAATAACCCTCTTGTAAGGACTGCTTTTTCGCTGGCTTTAGATAGAAAAGTGATAATAGAAAAAATTCTTCAGTCAACTAATCCACCAGCTTATGGAATAGTTCCGCCAGGTATAAAACATGGAGTTCAACAGGATAAAAATTATAGAGAAATAGTGGGAGATCATTTTAAAGAAAATGCAGAGGAAGCTAAAAAATTGTTGGCTCAAGCTGGTTATCCAGGAGGAAAAGACTTCCCTAAAGTTAAATTTATAACAACCACTAGCCAAACTAACAAAGATATAGCACAAGCTATGCAGAATATGTGGAAAAAAGAACTAGGGGTAGATGTAGAAATAGTTACATTTGAATCTAAAGTATACTGGGGAGAGATGCATGCTGGTAATTTTGATATAGGTTCAGACGGATGGGGAGGAAGTTATCCAGATCCAATGACTATGATGGATATTTTTGAAACTCAAAATAACGTAAAAAATAACCGTTGGTCCAATCTTGAATACGATCATCTTCTTAAAGAAAATAGAGAGACAAATGATCAGACATTAAGAATGGAAAATTTCAAAAAAGCAGAAAAAATAATAATGGATGAGATGCCAGTCATGCCTCTTTACTTCTACCAAGCTCAATATCTTGCAAATCCTAAAATTAAGGGAATTTATAAAAATATAAATGGACATACGATATTTGAAGAGGCGTATATAGAGCAGAAATAGTAAAAATTGCTGGATGAAAAGAGTTTTCGTCCAGCAATTTTTCTTGAAAAAAAAGAAAGATAAAGCTATAATTAGAAATAAAGTTAAAAAGGAGCAGGCGATTATGAAGTTATCCAGTTATCTTAATACAAAAAGTATATTTTTGGACTTACAAGAAGAGAGTATAGATGAAGTAATAAAAGAGATGGTAAAAAGAATCTCCAAATCAGAAGAAAATATAAAAGGGAAAGAAAAAGAGATAGGGGAAGCTGTTGTAAAAAGAGAAAAAGAGGTTTCTACTGCTATCGGATCTGGAATTGCCATACCTCATGCTAGAATAGATAATTTTAATGATTTTATAATTTCTATAGCTCTTTTAAAAAAACCATTAACTATGAATATAGCGGGAACCAATAAAGAAGATAAAGTAGATTTTGTAGTTCTTATAATTTCAGATGTTTTGAAGAATAAAAATATATTGAAGACAATGAGCGCTATATCTAAAATGGCTTTAAAAAATTCTGAGCTATTGGAAAAAATTAAAAAATCATCCTCCAGCAATGAAGTTATAAAAAGATTTGAAGAAGCCAATATAGAAATTGAACATAGAATAATAGCAGATGATGTACTCAGTCCAGATATTGTACCTCTTGGTGAAGACGCAACTTTGGAAGATGTTGCAAAGCGTCTTATCTTAGAAAAAGTAAGTGGACTACCAGTAGTTGATAAAAGTAATAATTTCTTAGGAGAGATAACAGAACGTGAACTTATAGAATTTGGAATGCCCAAATATACATCTCTTTTAGAGGACTTAAATTTTTTGACAGTGGGAGAGCCTTTTGAGGAATATCTTTTAAAAGAAAAAACTACTACCATAAAGGAACTTTTTAGAAAGAACAGGACAGTACAAATTGATAGAAATACACCTATAATGGAAATTTGTTCAATAATAGTCAAAAAAGGTGTAAATAGACTTTATGTGGTAGAGAATAATAAATATGTAGGAATGATTCAAAGATCAGATATAATTAAGAAAGTTTTACATATTTAAAATAATGAGGAAATTTAATTTTCTCTTGACATAACATAGCTAATGCTGTACAATTATCTTTGTAAAATGTTTTTTAAACAGAATATAATTACTTGGAGGATAATGTTATGTCAAATAAATTGGATATTAAAGTAGCGGAAAAAATTGGTAAAAGCCCTAAGGAACCAAATCTATTTAAAGAGTTTTTGATAGAAGAGCTGATTACATATAGAAAAAAAAATAAGATAACTCAAGCAAAATTTGCTGAGGAAATTGGAGTTGCCCAGCAAGTTATATCTAAATTTGAAAAAGGTGAAGTTGAGCCAAGAGTAGGGTTTATCACTAGAGTTGTAAATGGAATGGGAAAAGAATTAATTATTAAATAAAAAATGAGAGCGAAAAAGCGCTCTCATTTTTTTTATGTTCAATTATTTTTTTTATTAATTAAAAGGAAAATAAAGATATTTCTTGTAAATAGAACAAATATCTTTATTTTAAATATATGGGGGGATTTTATGAAAAAATTAGCATTGATTGGATGTTCGCTGGCATTTTTAGTTGCTTGTGGAGAAAAACAAGGAGGGGAAACAGGTAAAAACAAAAGTGATCAGCCGAAAAAATTGGTATATGCACAACCCAGTGATCCGGTAACACTTAGTCCTCATGAAGCTACTGATATGTATTCGAGAAGAGTTATATCTAATATTTTTGATAGGTTAGTAGAGATAGACGAAAAACTTCAAATAATTCCGGGATTGGCTGAAAAGTGGGAGCAGAAAGATGAAAAAACAATGGTATTTTATCTTAAAAAAGGAGTTAAGTTTCATAATGGAGATGAGATGACTTCTGAAGATGTAAAATACTCTTTAGAAGAAGCAAAAAAATCTCCGAAGGTAGGTACATTATTTAAAGCTATAGAAACTGTTGAGACTCCCGAACCATATATAGCGATTATAAAAACAACAGAGGCTTCGGGATCTCTCCTTACCCATTTAGGACACATAACGGCCTCTATTATGAATAAGAGTTATAATGCAAATGAATCTGAATATATGAGAAAGCCCAGTGGAACAGGGGCCTATAAGTTTAAGGATTGGAAGGCTGGAGACAGGATAACTCTTGAAAAATATCCGCAATATTTTAGAGGAGAACCATCTATAGATATTGTGGAGGTCAGAGCTATACCTGAAGAAAATAGTAGAGTGATAGGCCTTGAAACAGGAGAACTTCAAATATCTGCTGAAATTCAAAATATTGGAAGAAAAGCCTTGGAAGGGAATAAGGATGTGGAGATAAAAGAGATTAGTTCTCTAGGAGTTTCATATATAGGTATGAATGTTACGAGAGGAGCTATGTCTGATATCAGAGTCAGACAGGCAATTGCAATGGGTATAGATAGAGATGCAATTATTGAATCTATACATGGAGGAGTAGTTCCTAAAGCAAATTCCATACTGGGACCAGGAGTCTTTGGTTATGCTGAGGCGACAAAATATGTGGATTATAATCCTGAAAAAGCTAAAGAATTGTTAAAAGAGGCTGGAAAAGAGAATCTTGAAATAAAACTTATGACAAGTAGTAGTGAAGTTAGTAAACAGATAGCAGAAGTAGTTCAGGCTCAGCTTAAAGATATCGGAATTAAAATGAATATAGAGTTATTAGAATGGGCCACATTCTTAAATGAAACTGCAAATGGAAGAACGGACATGTTTATGATGGGATGGTCAAATTCATCGGGAGACGCAGATTATGGAATGACACCTATGTTGCATGGAACTATGATTGGAGGGGCAGGAAATAGAAGTTTTTATGATAATCAAAAACTTAATTCTTTATTAGATGCTGGGAAAATAGAACTTAATCCAGAGAAAAGAAAAACTATTTATGCTGAGGCACAGCAGATAATGGCAGATGATATTCCAATATTCCCAATAAATTTTCAGATAGCAAATGCTGGGGTCAGAAAAGAAGTTATAGGATTTATTCCAACACCAATAAATAATCCAACTTTCTACAAACTGTCACTTCAATAAAAGCAATTCAAGAGAAAACTTAAGGTTTTCTCTTTTTTTGTTTGGAAAACCCTAGAAAGTGTAGTAAAATTCTGATACGATGATTATTTTTGATAAAGGATGTGTATATGAAAAAAGTAATATTTTTAGATAGGGACGGAACCATAAATATTGAAAAAGATTATCTTCATAAAGTTGAAGATTTTGAATTTGAACAAGGAAGCTTGGAAGCTTTAAAAATTTTCAATCAACTGGGATATGATGTGATTGTAGTAACTAACCAATCGGGAATAGCCAGAGGTTATTATAGTGAAGAGGATCTTATAAAACTTAATGAGTTTATGATAGAGAGAGTAAAGGAAGCGGGGGGGGATATATTGGAATGTTATTTTTGTCCACACCATCCAGAAAAGGGGATAGAAGGGTATAGGAAGGATTGTCAGTGCAGAAAACCTAATCCAGGAATGTTGAATGAAGCTATGAAAAAATATGATATCTCCAAAAAAGAATCGTATATGGTAGGAGATAAAATTTCTGATATAGAGGCGGGAGAGAGAGCTGGAGTGAAGTCCGTATTGGTAAAAACTGGATACGGAATGAAAACTTTGGAAAAAAATAGTATAGATGCACCAGTTTTTGAAAATTTGTTTGAATTTGCAAAATATCTTTTAATATCAGGGAAATAGTTGGAAAATAGTTGAGAAAAAAACTTTAAAATGTTAAAATAGATAGCTTAACTTTAAAGTAAAAAAATAAGAGGTAGAGATGAAAAAACTTTTTAATATCATAAAAAAATATTTTCAGAATGATTCAGATTTTAATATAGAGTTTTCAGAAAATTCTACAGTACAAATGGACAGCAGAAAAATATCTGAAGGGGATGTTTTTTTTGCTATTAATAATGGAAATCTTTATATAGAAGATGTTTTGAAAAAAAATCCAGCTCTGATAATATCTGATAAAAAAGAGATAGGGATAGAAGACAGCCGTGTAATCTATGTAGAGGATACAGTTAAAACTATGCAAAATATTGCTCATGAATACAGAAAATCGTTACCAACTAAAATTATAGGGATAACTGGAAGCAATGGGAAAACAACGACTAAAGATATACTTTTTTCAGTTCTAAGAAAATGCTATAAAGTGGAAAAGACATCCGGAAACTATAATAATCATATAGGGCTTCCTTTTACAATACTTTCCACAGATGAAGAGTGCGAAGTCCTTATATTGGAGATGGGAATGAGTGATTTAGGGGAGATAGATCTTCTTTGCAAAATAGCTGAGCCTGATTATGGGATAATAACTAATATAGGTCTTTCCCATATGGAAACTTTAAAGACGAAAGAAAATGTTTTTAAGGCTAAGGGAGAAATGCTTAATCATATACCTTTGGATAAAGTTTTCGTCTCGGGAGATGATGAATTTTTAAAGAAAACTTTAGCTCAAAAAATAGGGTATGAAGTAGAGGCGGGAGAGTATGTTCTGGAGAACTTTGTACAATTGAAAGATGGAATAGAATTTACATTTAAATTTAAAAATGTTAAAGAAAGATATAGATCTGCATTGAATGGAAAATATAATTCTTTAAATATGGGACTAGCTATAGCCCTTGCTAAAACTTTGGGAATGGAAAAAGAGGATATCCAAAGAGGCTTAGATAGAATAGAACTTACAGAAATGAGGTTTGAAAAACTATTATGGAATGGAATAGAAGTCATCAATGACGCATATAATGCCAGTCCGCTATCTATGGAAGCAGGAATAGAAACCTTTGTTCAAATGTATGGCGACAGAATAAAAATTGCTGTATTAGGTGATATGCTAGAGCTCGGAGAAAAGGAGATAGGATATCATAAAGAGGTAATAAAAAAAGCTTTTGAAAATGGAATAGAATATATTTATCTTTATGGACCCAGAATGAAAATGGCTTTAGATGAAGAAAAAAATAATTTTCAAAATAAGATAGATATAAAGTCTATGGAAAGTAGAGAAAGTATAAGAGAGGAAATTTTGAAATTAAAAGAAAAAAATCCAGTAATTTTCATAAAGGGTTCTAGAGGAATGGCTTTAGAAAAAATTTTGAATTAAGAATTATAGAGGAGAAGGATAATGTTATATTTTTTATCTGAGATGTCAGAAAAGTTTGCTTTTCTATCATCTATATATTTACGGGCCTTTTTAGGTTTTTTTCTAGCTTTTATAATAGTAATCATAGCAGGAAGACCTTTTATAAAATATCTTAAGAAAAAAAAATACGGAGAAACGATAAGGACAGAAGGCCCTCAGTCTCATTTCTCAAAAAAAGGTACTCCTACAATGGGAGGAGTGTTGATAATAGCAGCTGTCCTTATAGCTAATATGATTGCCGGAAACCTTAAGAACAGTTATACAATTCTGATGATTGTAGTTACAATATTGTTTTCTGGAATAGGATTTATAGATGATTATAAAAAGTTTACGGTAAATAAAAAAGGTCTTTCTGGAAGAAAAAAACTTTTGGGTCAGGGAGTGATAGCTTTTCTTGTTTGGATATTTATAAGTCTAGCTGAAAGGGGAAATGTGCCCCAAATAAATTACTCGGTTGTGAATCCCTTTGTAAATGGAAGTTATTTCTATTTAGGTGCTTTGGGGATGCTGATATTTATAAGTTTAGTTCTTATGGGAAGTTCTAATGCTGTAAATATAACTGATGGATTGGACGGATTAGCAATAATGCCTGTGATTATATCGGCGCTTATATTTGCTACTCTTGCATATTTTACAGGTCATACAGTTCTTAGTGAACATTTGAATCTCTACTATATAAATGGAGTAGGAGAACTCACAGTTTTTTTATCTTCTGTATGTGGTGCAGGTCTTGGTTTTTTATGGTATAACTTTTATCCTGCGCAAATTTTTATGGGGGATACAGGTTCTCTTACACTGGGTGGAATATTAGGTACAGTAGCTATACTTTTAAGACAAGAGCTTCTTCTTCCCATAGTGGGAGCAGTTTTTGTCATAGAAACAGCTTCGGTTATAATACAGGTGGCTTCCTTTAGAGGAAGAGGGAAAAGAATTTTTAAAATGGCTCCTATCCATCACCATTTTGAATTAAAAGGGTTACCCGAGACAAAAGTAACAATGAGATTCTGGATAGTTTCTATAATGTGTGGAATACTGGCTCTAGGAATCATAAGAATGAGAGGAATTTAGACAGCGACAACCACGGAGTAATTGACCGTGGTTTTACTTGTAAGTGGAGGGAGTATAATCGATGGGAAAAGCAATGATATATGGTGGTGGATTGAGCGGATTAAGTGGAAAAAAAATTTTTGAAGCTGAGGGTAAGAAATGCATATTGGTGGATGATAAGATAGGTGTAAACTCATCAGAAGCTGAAAAACTTTTAGAAGAGGTAGATATATTTTTAAAAAGTCCGGGAATATCTCCAGAAAATCACCTTGTACAAAAAGCAAAAAATAGAGGAATCCAAATTGTGGATGAGATAGAAGTAGCTTTTAGATATCTGAAAAAAAAATCACCAAAAACTAAGGTGATAGCAGTGACAGGGACTAATGGAAAGACAACAACAACTGCTAAAATAGCAGAATTACTAAATTTTTATGGAAAAAAAGCAGTTGCCTGTGGAAATATTGGTAAGCCTTTTGGCGAAGCTATTATAGAGAATGCAGAACTGGATTATGTAGTTGTGGAATGCAGTTCTTTTCAATTGGAAAATATAGATCAATTTAAAGCTGATATAGCTCTGATTATAAATCTTGCTCCAGACCATTTAGACAGGTATGAAAATATAGAAGATTATTATGATACAAAGTTTAATATTGGTAAAAATCAAGAAAAAAATGAAAAATTTATAATAAATTTAGAGGATAGAGAGAGTTTGAAAAGAACTAATAAGATATCTGGTAATATATTGGGGATTTCTAAAGAGAAAAAAAAGGATGCATATGTGCATGTTCAAGATGGAAAAATTAAATTTCATGATGAGGAAATTATTGAAATCAAGAACCTTTCTCTCAAAGGAAGACACAATCTAGAAAATATGATTTTTTTAGTTGCGGTAGGGAAAATTGAAGGGATAGATAATGAAATTTTGAAAAACTATCTTATGGATGCAAAACCTATTGAGCATAGATTGGAGAGTTTTTTTACTGTAGGAAAAACAGTTTTCATAAATGACTCCAAGGGAACTAATATAGATTCTACAAAATTTGCTGTAGAGGCATATTCGGACCCGATACTTATATGTGGAGGAAAAGATAAAAAAATGGATCTTTTTCCATTGGCAGAACTGATAAAAAACAATGTGAAAGAACTTTATCTTATAGGAGAAAATAGAGAATTAATAAAAAAAGAACTTGAAAAAATAAAGTATTCTCAAAAAAAAATTCATGATTGTGAAAATCTTCAAAAGGTTATGGAAGAATTAAGGGGAAACATAGATTTGGATTCAGAAAATATAATTTTATTTTCTCCTGCAACTTCAAGTTTTGACCAGTTCAAAAATTTTGAAGAGAGAGGGAAAATATTTAAAGAGATGGTAAAAAAATATTTTTCGAGATAAAAGATAAGTTTAGGAGGAATTAAATTGAAAAAAGTTATCCTGACTACCGGAGGAACTGGTGGACACATATATCCGGCTCTTTCTGTGGCAGATGAGCTGGCAGAGAGAGAGGTAGAGATTCTTTTTGTCGGGACGACTACAAGAATGGAGAAGGATATTGTGCCTGAATCTGGCTACAGATTCATAGGGTTAGATATATACCCCATTAAAAGCTTTATGAATATATTGAAAATGGTTATAGGCATATACAATGCAGTAAAAATAGTCCTAAAAGAAAAGCCAGATGCCATAATAGGTTTTGGAAATTATATATCTGTTCCTGTTATTTTGGCAGGAATAATTTTAAGAAAAAAAATATATCTTCAAGAACAGAATGCTAATATAGGTGGAACAAATAAATTTTTTTATAGATTTTCTCGTAAGCTTTTTTTGGCATTTGAAAGTAGTTATGATGAGATTCCAAACAAATATAGCAGCAAATTGGAAGTGGTCGGAAACCCTCTGAGAAAAAATATAATGTCCATATCGATGGAAGTGGAAAGAGAAAAATTGAAGTTAGAAAATGATGAAAAGTTAATTCTTATTACTGGAGGAAGTTTAGGAGCTAAAGATATAAATGATGCAGTTATAAAACTTTGGGATAATTTTTATGAAAATAAAAAATTACGTTTATATTGGGCGACTGGAGATAAAAATTATGAAGAAGTGATTAAAAAAATAGATAAAATTAAAGCGAATGACATAATAAAACCCTATTTCAATAATATACTTAACATAATGTCAGCAGCTGATCTTGTAATATGTAGAGCAGGGGCTTTAACTATTTCAGAGATAATAGAGTTAGAAAAACCATCGATACTTGTCCCTTACAATTCAATAAAAGTAGGACAATTTCAGAATGCTAAAATTCTTCAAGACATAGAGGCTGCATATGTATATAA
This sequence comes from Fusobacteriaceae bacterium, assembly GCA_051646055.1. Taxonomy (GTDB): domain Bacteria; phylum Fusobacteriota; class Fusobacteriia; order Fusobacteriales; family Fusobacteriaceae; genus JAGNZR01. The sequence goes on along the minus strand of JBOFCM010000006.1, from coordinate 10,625 downwards.
AAACAGTGAAGCTGTTTCTGCATTGGAGAAAGGATTGAAAATAATTGGAAATCAATCTATTTTAGATAATATGAGATCCAAAGTAAAGAGTTTGAAAAAAAGAGATGCTGCACAGGAAATAGCAGATGAAATTGATATATGGGGGGACTGATGAAAAAAATATTTTTTATAGGTATAAGTGGAATAGGAATGAGTGGCTTAGCTAAAATAATGAAAATGAAAGGCTACCAAGTAGCTGGATCAGATCTCAGCAGAAACTATGTAACTGAAGAATTAGAAAGTTTGGGAATAAAAGTTTATTCAGAGCACATGGCTGAAAATGTTTGCGGATACGATACAGTAATTGCCTCCAGTGCAATAAAAAAAGATAACCCAGAATACAAGTATGCAGTAGAGAAATGTGTGAAAATAATTAAAAGGGGAGAGCTTTTAGCTCAACTTCTTAATAGTGATACAGGAATAGCTATAGCAGGAACTCATGGAAAAACTACAACAAGCTCTATGCTTTCAGCGGTTATGTTAGAAAAAGATCCAACTATAGTTGTGGGAGGAATACTTCCAGAGATAGGTTCTAATGCGAAACCTGGAAAGTCAGAGTATTTTATAGCAGAGGCGGATGAAAGTGATAACTCATTTTTATATATGCACCCTAAATATTCTGTTGTCTTAAATGTAGAGGCAGATCATTTGGAAAATCATGGGTCTTTAGAGAATATAGAAAGATCTTTTAATCAGTTTATGGATCAGACGGAAAGAGAAATTTTAGTTTGCTTTGACTGCGAAAATGTTATGAAAATAGCTCGTGGAAGAGAAAGGATAACGACGTACTCTTTGAAAAATAAGGAAGCAGATATTTACTGTGAAAATATAGTTGTGGAAATGGGAAAAACTGTGTATGATGTATATGAAAAAGGTTTGAAAATTGGAACGTTTAAGCTATCAGTTCCTGGAGAGCATAACATACTTAATTCTTTGCCTGTAATATATCTGGCTAAAAAATTCGGAATAGAAGAAAAAGATATAAAGGATAAGCTCGAAAGTTTTAAAGGAGCGAAAAGAAGATATGATGTACTCTATGATAATGATGTGAAGATAATAGATGATTATGCTCACCATCCCACAGAGATAAAGGCGACTATACAAGGGGCAAAATCTATAGAAAATAAAGAAATAACGGTGATATTTCAACCGCATAGATACAGTAGAACCAATTTTCTTCTAGAAGAATTTAAAGGGGCTTTCAATGGTGTGGATGAAGTTATAATTCTTCCAGTTTATTCGGCAGGAGAAGAGAACATATACGAGATAACATTGGAAAAACTTATGAAAAAAATAGAGCATAATAAGATTAGCGCGATAGAAGAAATATCAGAGCTTGAAACCAAAATATTGTCTGAGGGAAAAGAAAGGGTTTACATTTTTATGGGAGCCGGAGATATTTCTAAAATAGCACATAAAATAAGCGAAAAAATGAAAGGGATTAGAAAATGAAAATTTTAAAAAATCATATAATGAAAGAGCATTCCAATATGAAAATAGGTGGCGTGACAAAAAATTTTTTTATAGTTGAAACAAAAAATGAGTTAAAAGATGTAATGGAAAATTATGAAAATATTTTTATTTTAGGAAATGGTACAAATACTCTAATAAAAGATGGAGAGCTGAAAACTAATTTTGCTTCTTTGAAAAATATAAATTATATAGACGATAATAATCAGGGAGAAGTAGAGGTGGGAGCTGGACTCGATTTTTCCGAGCTGGTAAAGCACTGTGAGATGGCTGATTATTCTGGGCTTGAAAATCTTGCTGGAATTCCTGGAACCGTGGGAGGACTTGTTTATATGAACGGTGGGGCTTATGGAAGTGAAATTTTTGATCATATAATAGAAATTGAAATTTTAGATGAAAATAGAGAACTGAGAAAAGTTAAAAAAGAAAAAATTGATTTTTCATATAGAAACACAGAGATTCAAGCGAAGGGATGGATAGTTTTATCAGCCAAGTTTAAGTTTGAGAAAGGCTATAAAAAAGAACTTGTTGAAGAAAAAAAAGCCTCTAGAGAAATGAAACATCCTTTAGAACTTCCTAATTTAGGAAGTAGCTTTAAAAATCCAAATGGATTTTTTGCAGCAAAACTTATAATTCAGGCAGGAATGCAAGGATATCAAGTTGGAGATGCACAGATTTCGACAAAACACCCTAATTTTATAGTTAATTTGGGAAGTGCGACTTATGAAGATATGAGAACGCTTATAGATACTGTAAAGAATAGAGTCAAAGAGGCGACAGGAATAACTCTGGAAGAGGAGATAGTAATAGTTGATGAATAGAGACATGAAAAACTTGAAAATAGCTGTATTTATGGGGGGAATTTCTTCTGAAAGAGAAATTTCCTTGAAAAGTGGAAAAGCTATACTTAAAAGCCTAATTAGACAGGGGTATCAGGCATTTCCAATAGATTTAACAGAGGAAAATTTTATAAAGGTTATAATGGAAACAGAATATGATTTGGCATATTTAGCACTCCATGGAGAATTTGGAGAAGATGGGAGAGTTCAAGCTGTTTTTGATATAATAGGAAAGCCTTATACAGGCTCAGGAGTGACAGCTAGTGCCATAGCAATGGACAAAATCTTCACGAAAATTATAGCGAAAAATGCAGGGATAAGAGTAGCGGAAACATATACTAATATAGGCCAAGTGGAACATTATCCTGTTATAGTAAAACCAGCTAAAGAAGGATCGAGCGTGGGACTTTATCTGTGTAAAAATAGAGAGGAATTAGAAGAGGCTGTAAAAAAAATCCAAGGGAAAATCATAATAGAAGAATATATAAAGGGAGAAGAGCTGACTTCTGGAGTAATCGAAGGAGAAAGTTTGGGAGTTCTTAGAATAATTCCTTCCCATGAAATATATGATTATGAATCAAAATATCTTCCAGGAGGTTCAGCTCATGAATTTCCAGCAAAAATAGATAAAAAGGCCTATGAAGAAGCAGTAGATTTCTCACTTAAAATTCATGAAGTTTTAGGATTAGAAGGAATAAGTCGTAGTGATTTTATTTTAAAAGATGGTTTGTGCTATTTTTTAGAAGTGAATACTTGCCCTGGGATGACAGAAACTAGTCTTATTCCAGAATTAGGAACAATCAAAGGATATACTTTTGATAATATCACCGACAAAATGGTAAAAATTTTTATGAATAAAAAACACAATTAAGAGGTAGCTATAATGAGGATTCTTTTGGGGAGTTTATATTGTTTTATATTCACATTCTTAGCTTATAAGATTGAGCAGGATTTTGTAAACAGAGAAATCTTTAAGGTGAAAGAAATATCTTTTTATGGAGATTTTGAGCTTGTAAAAGAGGAGTTCAAAAAGTTAGGAAATACTCTTTATGATAAAAATATTTTTAATCTTAGTCTTGAATCTCTAGAAAAAAAACTTCAAACAGATATAAGGATAGAGAAAATTGAAATCTCTTCGAATAATATAGGGAAAATTGACATTAATATAAGAGAAAAAGAAGCACAATATTATGCAAACATAAAAGATAAGCTTTACAGTGTGGATAGTAGTGGTCAAATATTTGCTCAAATGGAGGAACATAAAATAAAAAAGCTTCCTATAGTTTTTGTTCAAAATGAAAAAGAACTCTTGAAAATAGTGAAGATTCTAGAAAATGTGGAAGATGATGAGCTCTACGACATGATCTCGCAGGTATATTATAAAAATGATCTGTATATGGAACTTTTTATAGATGGTGGAACGCTTCTCAAAACTAATGGAGAAATTCCAAATTTTAAGTACGGAGTAGCAAAGAATCTTTATTTAGATATTAGCCAAAATCAAAAAGTGGACTATATAGACTTGAGATTTGATGGATACATAGTTAAAAGTGCAGGAGTTGAGACTAGTGGCAAACATTAAAAATATATTAAAGACCGTGGTAGAAATAGGAAATGCCAAAGTAAAAGTTCTCATAGGAGAACTTTATGATAATGGGACGAAGGTAAGGGTTTTGGGTTACGGTGAAGTTCAGTCAGAAGGAATTAAAAAATCACGAATAGAAAATCCAGAGATGTTAAAAAAAATCGTACAAATGGCTGTAGAAAAAGCCAAAAATCAAATTGAATACCAGATAGACGATGTGGTACTCGGCATGAGTAGTGTCAATACAAGATCGAAAACAATTAATAAAAAAATTAATTTTCAAGAAACGGAAATTGGAGAAGAACATATTGAAAAACTTTTCAGAGAAGCGGCCGAAGAAGTATTGAAATCAGGTGAAAAAATACTGAAAAAAGAACTTTATAACATAAGAGTAAATAACTCTGGAATAGTAAGGAATCCCCTGGGGATGATAGGTAAAGAAATTCAAGGAGATATACACTTTATATGTATAGATGAATTTGAACTGAATACCTATGAAGAAGTTATAAATAGATCTGGATTCCAAGTAGAAAAAGTTTTCCTAAATTCTGTTGGTTCTGCAGAAGCAGTACTTGATACTGAAGAGAAAGAAAAGGGAGTAGCTCTTATAGATATAGGAGAAGGGATAACAGATATTCTTATATTTAAAAATAGCAAACTTATTTATTCTAAATCTATTCCTTTAGGTGCTATGCACTATATAAATGATTTGGCATATATTCTTGAAATCTCTAAAACAGAAGCGATAGAAGTACTAAATAAATTTGAGGAACATAAGGAAAATCAAAAAGATTTTCTAATATCCAGTGGAAGAAAATTTACAATATCTCACATAAGAAATATAATTGATGCTAGAACTGGAGATATCACAAAATTCATTATAGAAACTATAGAAGAGTCAGGTTTTAATGGTTATTTGGGAAGAGGTGTAGTTCTAACGGGCGGAGTTTCCCTTATAGATGAATTAATAGAAAAAATAATATCTCAGACAGGTTATAGGGTGACTAGTAAGTTGCCACCGGCATTGAGAGGTATGGAAAATGTGAATCCATCTATGTCTAGTATAGTTGGAATATTCTTAGAATCTCTTAAAGATGAGCTTTCTAAAATTGAGAAAAAAAATATAGAAAAAAAAGAGGAAAAAGAAGGTCTTATCAATAATAATAGCATGACCGCGGATAAAAATAAGGAAGATTCAAAAGAATCGCTTTCTAAAGACAAAGAGTTTATACTGGAAGAAAATAAACAAGAATTAAAGAAAAACGTTTTCAGTCAGATTTTTGATTGGCTTTCAAACTATATTTAAAATTAAAATATTAAATGGGAGGATATTTATATGTCGATTGTAGAAGGGGTTGTAAAAATTAAAGTAATCGGTGCCGGTGGTGCTGGAGGTAATGCTATAAATGATATGATTGAAGCTGGAGTGAGAGGCGTAGAATTTATAGTTGCCAATACCGATGCCCAGGATTTAAATAGATCTTTGGCAGATGTAAGAATTCAATTGGGTGAAAAGCTTACAAGAGGTCTTGGAGCAGGTGCCAATCCCGAAATAGGAAGATTAGCAGCTGAAGAAGATGCTGAAAAAATAAAAATAATGTTAGAAGATACAGATATGCTATTTATAACTTCAGGTATGGGAGGAGGAACGGGAACTGGTTCTTCTCCAGTTATAGCTAGAGTAGCTAAAGAGATGGGAATTCTTACGGTTGCAGTAGTTACAAGACCATTCTCTTTTGAGGGAAAAAAAAGAAAAAACAATTCAGATATGGGAATAGAAGAGCTTAAAAAGAATGTAGATGCTCTTGTTATTATTCCAAATGATAAACTTTTCGAACTTCCTGATAAGACAATAACTATGATAAATGCTTTTAAAGAAGCGAATAATATATTGAAAATTGGTATAAAAGGTGTAGCTGATCTTATGATTGGTAATGGACTCATAAATTTAGATTTTGCAGATATAAAAGCTACAATGGAAAATTCAGGTATAGCACTTCTTGGATTTGGAGAGGGAGAGGGAGAAAACAGAGCTATAAAAGCTACTGAAAAGGCTCTTCAATCTCCACTTTTAGAAAAATCTATTAATGGTGCAAGTAAAATACTTATAAATATAACAGGTTCTTCTTCAGTATCTCTTACAGAAGCAAGTATAATTTCAGAGATGATAAAGGATGCGGCAGGAAAAGCCACTGATGATGTTATGTTTGGACTTGCAATAGATGAAACATATGGAGATAAAATACAAGTTACACTGATTGCAAATAATTTTATGGACGAAAACGAGAAGGCTGAACCATTTATAAATGTAGATGCTAAAAAAAATAACGAAGAAAAAATTGATCCTATAAAGGAAGAGATTAAAAAAGATGAGTTAGATCTTCCACCTTGGATTAGAAACAGCAAAAATTAAAATTATAAAAATAGAGACCTTGTAAGGTCTCTATTTTTATAATTATCTGTTATTTATCTGTTATTAGGTGGTAGAATTTTAATCTCCACTCTTCTGTTCAAAGCTCTCCCTTGTGAAGTGTCATTACTAGCAACAAAATAGTTTGCTCCATAACCAGTTGTTGAAATTCTTCCAGAATTAACCCCTCTTCTAGTTAAATAATTTGCGACACTCAAAGCCCTTTTTTGGGAAAGGTTGAGGTTATAATCAGGGGATCCAACATTATCAGTAAATCCATAGACTTGGATAACGCTCTCAGGATATTGTGTTAGAACTGAAGCTATAGAATTAAGGGGCTCATAGAAGCTTGAGGCTACTGTGGAACTGTTTGTTTGGAAAGTAACCCCGCCAGGAAGAGTGAGGTTAATATAATCGCCTTCTCTTCTAACGTCTACATTGGAATTTCTTAATCTTTCTCTAAGTTCGGCTTCTTGTTTATCACGATAAGCTCCCCATCCAAGACCAGCTAAAGCACCAATGCCTGCACCTATAAGGGTTCCCTTAGTATTGCCGCCAATAAGTTGTCCAGCTAAAGCACCAGCAGCAGCACCTCCAAGAGTACCACCGGTTTTTTTATTTACCCCTCCAGTATAAGGATCCTGAAAAGGACTATTTGTACAACCAACTAGAGTCAACACAGCCAAAGAAGTGATAAAAAATTTTTTTACGAATTTCATGACATGAACCTCCTAAATAGTAATTGTTTAAAGATATATTGCCTACTTAAAATTATAGCTAATAAGGAAATAAAAATCAACTCAATTAAATTTTTTTAAAAAAAATAAAAAAAATGTTGACACTTTTTAAGAAGTATGATATTATTATAAATGTCTTCGAGAGAACGACAAAACAAAATAGTTCGGAATATAGCGCAGTCCGGTAGCGCACCTGCCTTGGGAGCAGGGGGCCGCAAGTTCGAATCTTGCTATTCCGACCATTTAAAACTTAATAAAATTTTTGTGCGGGAATAGCTCAGTTGGTAGAGCGTCAGCCTTCCAAGCTGAATGTCGCCAGTTCGAACCTGGTTTCCCGCTCCAAAAAAAATGTGTCTGTAGCTCAGCTGGATAGAGCAACGCCCTTCTAAGGCGTGGGTCAGGAGTTCGAATCTCTTCAGACACGCCATTTCTAAATGGTGGCCGTAGTTCAGTTGGTAGAGCGCCAGTTTGTGGATCTGGTTGTCGCGGGTTCGAATCCCGTCGGTCACCCCATTTAAAAATTTAATATATGCGTCATTAGCTCAGCTGGTAGAGCACACGACTTTTAATCGTGTTGCCACAGGTTCAAGTCCTGTATGACGCACCACTAAAATGCGAGGGTGGCGGAATTGGCAGACGCACCAGACTTAGGATCTGGCGTTTCGACGTAAGGGTTCAAGTCCCTTCTCTCGCACCATTTGAAAGTTAAGAGTTCGTAAGAACTCTTTTTTTGTTTTTAATTTTAGATAAAATTCACAAGATATGTTATAATTCGAATGTGAGAAATGTAATACGGAGGTTTTTAAATGGACTTTAAAGAACTTGATATAGATAAAAAATATATTGAAAGATTAGGAAAAAGAGGTATTAGAAAAGCTACCGCTATTCAAGAAAGAGTAATACCAGAAATTTTAAGGGATAGTGATGTTATCGGTCAATCGAAAACAGGGAGTGGAAAAACTTTAGCATTTTTGTTACCGTTATTGCAAAAATTAGAAAGAGATAAAAATAAAAAAACTTCAGAAGTTCAGACTTTAATCTTGGTGCCTACCAGGGAACTGGCAATTCAAATAATGGAAGAGTTAAAAAAAATAGATCCTGAAGATCAATTTTCAGCTAAAATAATATATGGTGGAAAAGGAAGAGGGAACGAGAGTGAAAAAAGTGAAATAGTGATAGCAACTCCTGGCAGATTGATAGAATTATTGAAAGAAAAAAAACTTTCACTTTCATTCATAAAAACTTTAGTTATAGATGAAGTTGACCAAATGGTGCTTTTGGGTTTCAAAAATGAATTGGAATACATCATTTCTCAATGCAGTAAGAAAAGAGAAACTTTGTGCTTTTCTGCTACCATGAATTCAGAAGTGAAAAAAATAGCGTATAGATACACCAGAGAGCCTAAGTATATTTTGATTCAGGAAGAGCAGCATAGTTTTGAAAATATAAAACAATACAAGGTTGAGACAACAGATAGAAGAAAAATAGAGGCCCTTTGTTCTGTGTTGAACAAAGACAATCCTTTTATGGGAATAATATTTTGTCGGACTAAAGCAAGGGTAGATAAACTAGATGAACAAATGATAGCGAGAGGGTATAGTTGTCAAAAAATTCATAGTGATATTCCCCAAGCAAAAAGAGAAAAGATAATGAGAAGTTTTAAGAACTTAGAGGTCCACTTTCTTATAGCTACAGATGTTGTATCCAGAGGAATTGATGTTACTGGATTGACTCATGTATATAACTATGACGTGCCGGAAAACAGCGAAATATATACACATAGAATAGGAAGAACAGGAAGAGGGAAGGAAACAGGAATGGCATATACTTTTTTGGACCCTAAGGATTTTTCTTTAATGAATAGTATAGAAAGAGAATTAGAGATAAAAGTTACTCCTATAGAGATAGAGTATGAAAAAGAAGTGCATTCAAATTTAAAAGAAATAGAGAAAAAGTATGATAAAAGAGTACATATAAGTTCTAAAAGAATAGTAGAAATGAAAAATGTAAAGAAAAGAACCGGTGCAAGAGACAAAAGTTGAAATGAAATTTGACAAAGGAATTGAAAAATTTAAAAATGATATTTGTAGTAGATAGAATAAGCTTAAAAACTGTGGGGTAAAACTATGAAAAAAATATCTTTAATAATTATTGTAACGTTGCTAATGATCTCCTGCTCTTCAACAGATAGAAAAAAATTTGAGATAAATACTAAAAAATATAGAGCTGAAAATTACGATAATAGAATCAAAGGCGTTGTGCTGCATTATACAGCGATAGATAATGAAAAATCCATAAGGGCTCTTACGAAGGGAAAAGTAAGTTCGCACTATCTAATAACCGATAGAGAAAAAGATCCTATCTATTCTTTGGTGGATGATGAACAACGAGCTTGGCATGCAGGAAAGAGTGAGTTTTTAGGAAGAAAAAACTTAAATGATTCAACCATTGGGATAGAAATAGTTAATTTGGGATATAAACCATCCAAAACACAACTTCACCCCCAAGTAAAGAAACTTAAAACAGGTGAAGAAACTTTTATAGAAAAAGAGTTGTTTGAAGAATATCGCCAAGTACAGATAGAGAAAGTTGGTTTTCTTGTAAAACACCTTGTTGAGAAATATAAAATAGCGCCTAAAATGATTGTAGGACATTCAGATATCTCATATAATAGAAAAAAAGATCCAGGACCTCTATTTCCATGGAAATATCTTTATGATAATTACGGAGTTGGAGCATGGTATGAATATTCGGATAAACTTTTTTTTATGGATGCTGAAAAATTTTCGAAATTATCTGTCTTAGATATAAAAAAAGAGTTTAGGAAATATGGATATGAAATTCCAGAAACAGAGATGTGGGATATCCACTCTGTGCAGGCTGTATATGCTTTTCAAATGCATTTTCGTCCTGAAAATATAGATGGAATAGTAGATTTGGAAACCTATGCAATATTGAAGTCATTAAATAAAAAATATAAATAAATTTAAGAAAATCGTCGATAGAAAAAGATTTGAAAATAATATAACTTAAAAAAAATAAAAAAACTATTGACGATTTTCATTTACTGTGATATTATTATATTTGTCCACGACGAAAAGCGTGAACGAAACAAAAAGGACATTAACAACAGAATAGAGAAGTAATCTAATAAATCTTTGAACTAAATTAGTTCAGAAAATTCTCAGTAATGAGACGTCACCCAAGACAGTGACGTAAAACAAAGGTGTAAATTAATTAGAAACAGTTTAACTGTAGCTATAGAGATTGAATGAAGAGTTTGATCCTGGCTCAGGATGAACGCTGACAGAATGCTTAACACATGCAAGTCTACTTGATTTTCCTTCGGGAGATGAAGGTGGCGGACGGGTGAGTAACGCGTAAATAATCTGCCCTTCAGTCTGGAATAACAGTTGGAAACGACTGCTAATACCGGATATTATGAAACTTTCGCATGAAAGTCTTATGAAAGCTATATGCGCTGGAGGAGGAGTTTGCGTTCCATTAGCTAGTTGGTGAGGTAACGGCTCACCAAGGCAACGATG
>JBOFCM010000005.1:0-8090 GCA_051646055.1 Fusobacteriaceae bacterium | reverse complement strand
CTGCTGAAGGGGATAAAAAGAGTTCAAGGAATATTGGTTGAAAAAGGAAATCCTTTAGAGATAAGGGGAATAAAGGATATTCTGAGAGGAGATGTTCAGTTTGTCAACCGTCAAAGAGGATCAGGTACAAGAGTACTTTTAGATTATCTTCTAGCACAGGAAGAGATAGAGCCCAAGGAAATCCAAGGATATCAGCAGGAGAGAGCTACCCATCTAGAAGTGGGAATGGCTATAAAATCTGGAATAGCTAACATGGGACTGGGAATAGCGGAAACTGCCAATATCTTAGATCTGGATTTTATACCTCTCAAGGATGAAGAATATGATTTTTTAGTATTGAAGGAAAATTTGGAAGAGGAGAAGATAAAAGATTTTATAGAATTTTTAAAATCCAGTTATTTTAAAGAAAAAATAGAGTGTATGCCAGGTTACAAGCTTAACCACGGAGGAGAGATAATATGTTTAAACTAAAAAAAATAACTGTGCTCCTGCACCTACTCTTTGGAGCAGTTGTCTATTCCCAAAGTATTTTAATTGGAACGACAACATCTCTAGATGATACGGGATTTTTGACAAAATTGTCCAAAGAACTAAAATCACAAAAAAATATAGAGATACAGTGGGTAGCCAAGGGAACAGGGGAAGCTCTAGAGCTGGGAAAAAGAAAGGATGTGGACCTGCTCTTTATCCATGATCCAGTGAGAGAAGAAAAATTTATACAGGATGGATATGGAGAAAAACGTCATCCCATAATGTATAATCATTTTGTATTGGTCACCTCACAAGATTTTAATTTAGAAAATTTCCCTGAAAATATTAGAGAGATACTGGCTAAGATTCAGAGGGAGAATATCCCATTTTTTTCCAGGGGAGATAGATCAGGCACCCACAGTAAAGAACTGGCACTTTGGAAAGAGATAGGAGTGGAGCCGAAGTTTAAAAATTATAGGGAGATAGGCCAGGGAATGGCCAGAACACTCCATATAACCTCGGAAATGGATGGAATAACTCTTTCAGATAATGGAACTTTTTATTCTCTAGAGAAGGCTTTTAAATTGAAAGAGATTCCTATAGATGAGGATGACTCTTTAAAGAATATATATTCTTTAGTAGAACTTTCTCAAGAGGAAGAATCTAAAAAAGAGAGTATAAAAAAAATAGTAGAGTTTTTAGAATCACCTCCAGGAAAAAAAATGATTCAAGATTATGGAAAAGAAAAATTTGGAAGATCGCTTTTCAATAATTTGTAAAAAATTTTAAATTAAAAGGGAGAAATATGGAAAAATTTATACAGGGTTGCTCTTTGGACTGCTATGATCTTTGCAAAATGGAAGTCTACAAAGAAAATGGAAAAGTAGTAAAAATAACAGGGAGTAAGGAAAATAGTTTTACCAATGGTTTTATATGCATAAAGGGAATAAAACATATGGAGAGACTCTATTCGCCCAACCGTATAAAAACTCCCATGCTGAAAAAAAATGGAGTTTTTCAGGAGATAAGTTTCCAGGAGGCACTGGAGGTTATAAAAGAAAAACTCCTTACCTACCGTGAAAAATTTGGAACTACAAGTGTAATACACTACTCAGAGTCTGGATCGGGAGGATTCCTCAAGGGAATAGAGGATATATTTTTCAATTTTTACGGTGGGATAACAACTTCTCTGGGAAGCACGTGCTGGGGAGCAGGAACTGCGGCACAGAACTATGATTTCGGAGACAGGAGAACAAACTCTATAGATGACCTAAGAAATAGTAAAACTATTGTTTTCTGGGGAAGAAACCCCTACAATACATCTATTCATCTCTATCAGAAAGCCCTAGAAGCCAAGAAAAATGGTTCTGCCATCATTACAATAGATCCAAGGAGGAATGAGACTTCTAAAATTGCAGATTGTCATATCTCGCTAAGTCCTTCTGGAGATGGAGCTCTAGCCATGGCGATTACTAAAATAATTTTGGAAAAGGGATGGGAGAATAGGGAATTTATAGAGAGGAATATAGTAGGATTTGAAGAGTATGTGGAATATCTGAATACCCTGGATATCAATTATCTTCTGGAGGAATCAGGGGTAGAGTATGAAACCGCTCAGACTCTTGCAGAACTTTTCCAGAGGGGAGCCCTATCAGCTTTTATAGGCTACGGAATGCAGAAATATTATAACGGCGGGAACTCTATAAGAGCCATAGATGCCCTCCTAAGTATAACAGGGAATGTGGGGGAAAAAGGTGCAGGAGCTTTTTATGCCAACAGGGTATACTCCTCTCTTCTGAACAGCGATCCCTATGGAAGTGAAAAATATGCAACCAGCGGAAGAAATTTCTGGGTGGCAGACTTTGTCGGCTTTATCAGAAAAATAAATTCTCCAGATTCAGAAGAGGTTCCTGTAAAGGCGATATTTCTAAGCAAGTGTAATCCTCTTAACCAGTATCCCAATCTCAGCCAGTCTATAGATTCTTTCAGAGAGATAGAATTTAAAGTTTGCATAGATATGTTTATGACAGATACTGCAAAAGAGTGTGATCTTTTTATTCCATGTTCAAATACCCTGGAAACTGAGGATATAATCTACTCCTCTATGCATTGTCCAAACCTTATCTATAATGAAAAGGTGGTAGAGCCTGAAAATAAACTTATGGATGAGTTTTATTTCTTCCGTGAACTGGCAAAAATTATGGGGATGAAAGAGTATCCTCAAGTGGGTAAAAAAGAGTATCTGAACAGGGTGTTAGAGCCACTGGATTTGGATGTGGAAAAACTTAAAAATAGGGATTATGTCCATCCGGTGCCTGAAATAGCATGGGAGGATAAGATTTTTTCCACTCCTTCGGGAAAAATAGAGATATACAGCGACAGTGCCCTAAGGGATGGTCAGTCACCTATACCTGTCTACATTTCTGGAAGAAAAAGAGAGGGATCTGAAATAGAAAAGTATCCCTACAGATTCCTTACTCCCCACTATAAAAACTCACTCTTCTCCCAGCACTTTATGGATGTGGAGGGAAGATCCAAACTCTATGTTTCTTGGGAATCTCTGAAAAAGGGGAATTTTCAAGAGGGAGAAAGTGTAAAGATTTCATCGGATAAGGGAGAGATAGTCTGTGAAATATACCCTGATTCTACCCTCAGAGAAAACCTGGTGTATATGTACGTGGGTTGGAATCATAAGCATGGAAACCCTAATTTTATCACCCAAAATGGATCTTCAGAGATGGGAGGACAGGTCACCTATAATGAGACCTTTATAAACATAGAAAAAATTTGATTTTTCTGTAAAGCTAATGATTATAATAGTACTCAGTTTCAGACTGAATCAAAATAAAAAAAGTGAGAGATGGAAAATTTTCCATCTCTCATTTTTTCGTTCTCTTTACGACTTGTATTTTGGCTGAAAGTGTAGTAAAATCAAAGTTGAAACCCTAAAAAACTATTGAAATGAGGTTGTGAAAAATGGAAAAAAAGAAAATAAATAAATTTATAGGAGCTCACTGCTCCACAGTGGGGGGAGTTCAAAATGCCCCCATCAATGCAGCTAAAATAGGAGCGAAAGCTTTTGCCATGTTTCTTAAGAATCAGAGACGTTGGGAAGCAAAACCCTATGGAGAGAAGGAGATAGGGGAGTTCAGAAAAAATATTCAGGAGCTAGGATATGATCCTAAATATATACTTCCCCACGATGGATACCTTATAAATCTTGGGAATGCCGACCCTGAAAAGAGAGAGAAATCCCTCAATGCTTTTATAGATGAGATGGAGCGTGTGAGACAGCTGGGGCTTATCTGTATAAATACCCATCCGGGAAGTCATCTGGGAGAGATTTCAGAGGAGGAATCTTTGAAACTTGTAGCGGAATGTTTTAACCAGGCCATGAAAAAAGTTCCAGAAGTAAAAATAATAATTGAAAATACAGCGGGTCAGGGAACCAATCTAGGTTATACCTTCGGACAGATAGGGGATATAATAGCCCTAGTAGAGGACAAAGAGAGAATAGGTGTCTGTATCGATACATGTCATACTCTTACATCTGGGTATGAACTAAAAGATGAAGTCGGATATGAAAAAACCATGAGTGAGTTCCAAGAAAAAATAGGATTCAGATACCTCGCCGGTGTACATCTCAATGATTCAAAATTTGATACAGGTTCTAGAAAGGACAGACATGACAGTATAGGAAAGGGAGTATTAGGAGAGGAGTTTTTCAAGAGATTTATGAATGATTCCCGTTTCGACAATATTCCTATAATACTTGAGACTATAGATGAAACTATCTGGGAAGATGAAATTAAATATCTCTACAGTCTGATTGACTAAATAAGGGAGGAGTTATGGATTTTTTTAGCAGAAGAAGCATAAGAAAATATAAAGAAACAAAAATAGAAGAGAAAAAAATTTCTGAGATTTTAGCTTTGGCCACTCTTGCTCCAAGCGGGAAAAATAAAAAGCCCTGTGAATTTCTAGCTGTTTCTCACAGAGAAACACTGAAAAAACTTATGGAAGTAAAAGCCAAAGGAATAGCCATGCTGGAACATGCCAGTCACGGAATAATAGTCCTGGGAAAACCTGAAATTTCAGATACATGGATAGAGGACTGCTCTATCGCCGCAACTCTTATTCAGCTCAAGGCCTGGGAACTTGGGATAGGAAGCTGCTGGATTCAAATTCGTGGGAGGGAGGACATACTAGGTAACTGTTCTGAAAAGAAAACCAAAGAACTTCTCTCTCTTCCAGAGGAGTTAGGAGTTTTATGCATAATCTCCTTGGGTTACCCCGACGAGACAAAACCTGAATATACTGAAAAAGATGTAGAGAATTGGAGGATTCATATTGAAAAATATTGAGATAAAAAAATTTAAAAAAAATAGGAAAGCCTATACTAAAGTTTTAGCTGGGCTCTCTTTTCTTACGCTTTTAGGGACACTTACTACTGCCCAGGAAGAGAATATAAAAAATAAAAAGAATATAATTGTGGCTCAGGGTTCAAAACCCCGTTCCCTGGATCCCTATAAATATAATGAGTTTCCCGCTCTTATGATAACTGAACATATATATAACAATCTGATAACCCTGGACAATGAGGGAAATCTGGTTCCTGATTTGGCTACTTCTTGGAAAATAATATCTCCTAGAGAGATAGAGTTTCAGCTGAGAGAAGGAGTAAAATTTCATAATGGAAACGACTTTCGAGCCAATGATGTGGTATACAGTCTCCGACGTATGAAGGCCATGCCTGGAAGCGGAATAGCTGTGGATAACCTAGAGAGTGTAGAGGCTCTGGATGATTATAGGGTAAGACTTAAACTCAAAGCTCCCTCTTCCCCATTTATAGCATCTCTAGCCTCACCTCTTCTAGGAATTATGGATGAGGAGTATTCAGCTGAGAACGAGGAGAGAATCGGAACAGCTCCCAACGGAACAGGGCCATTTGTTTTTCAGGATTGGAAAGATGGAGAGAGAATTATATTAAAAAGCAATAAAAACTATTTCAACGGAGCTCCCAAAATAGACGGGTTGACTTTCTGGATAATAACAGAGACACACAATAGGGTTATAGCTTTGGAAACTGGAGAAGCACAGATTGCCTATGCCATAGCCCCCTTTGATGCAGAAAAAATAAAGAATCACAAGGACATCAGACTGGAAACAAAGCTCACAGCTACAACTGATTATCTGGCTCTGAATACCAATAAAAAAATTCTTAATAATCCACACCTGAGAAAAGCTATAAGCCTGGGAATAAATAAACAGTCGATTATAGATTCGATACTTTTTGGAAAAGGGCAGGTGGCAAAAAGTATTGTAAATCCTAAAATATGGGGAAGTAGTGAAGAAAGAATAGAGTGGCACTATGACCTGGAAGAGGCTAGAAAAATAATAAAAGAAAAGGGATTAGAGGGAACTGAACTATCTCTCTGGGTCAGCGATAATCCTACTAGGGTTCAGGTTGCGCAGATAGTTCAGGCCAATCTCAAGGAGATAGGTCTGAATGTAAAGATTAATGCCGTGGAATGGGGAACTTTCCTTCAGAAAACTGCCATGGGAGAACACGATCTTCTTCTGACTACATGGTTTATAGGAGCTCCAGATGCAGATACCATACTGAGAAGCCTTATCTATTCCAAATCTGCAGGAAGCGGAGGAAACCGTAGCTTCTACCAGGATCAGGCTATAGATGAAAAGCTAGAGGCTGCTGCCCAAAGTTTCGATCCTCAGGAGAGACTGAGACTATATTCTGATATTCAGGAGATAGTTGCAATGGAAAGCCCTGTTATACCCATAGTTCATAAATATGATACAATGGCCCTAAGCAGAAAGGTAAAAAATTACCAGTATAACAGAGCAACCCTCAGAAATCTTTTTGAAGTCATAGATATTGAAAATTAATAGAGTTTAATTGTGGAAGGAATCTGAATAGATTTTTTCCACCTTTTTTTTAAGCGGAGAAGAGATTTGGAACTCTTCGCTCATAACATATTGGAGAGCTATGAAAGGTTTGTTTCTATAATTTTTTCTTTCTCGGTCCTGGCAGTAGATCTCCTCCTCGATATCATTGTGAAATTCCACATACTCCCCAAGTGTAGGGTCCACCGCATGATGTATCTGCCTGTTCTTGTGATTGGAGCTTTCCAGCTCTGTTCTAGAACGCCATTTGTGATTGTCTCTATCATAGACAGCCACATAATGGATTCTGAAACTGTTGAGAAGTTTTATAAACTGAGGAAGGAGACTTTTGCTTCCGCACTCCACTATACAGTAATCGTACCGGAAAATCTCAAGCACCTCTGCCAGATATCCCAAAAGTATCTTATCCGTCTGTCCCTCTACAAGTATCACTTTTCTACTAAAAAAAAGTTCTCCTCTGTCACTATTTATCCAGTAGTTCATATTAAAATTTTTTACCTCATCTCCTGAAAAAAGATTTCCCCTGTATTGAAAGAAAGAGCTATAATCTCTAATTTTTTTCACACTACAGATGGACGCATACTGACGGAGACCTACAAATCTGCTAGAGTGAGTCTCAATGGAGATGAAAAATCCTCTTTTGCTCAGTTCGATAAAACAGTTATAGAGCTCTCTCTCCTCATGGGGAACTAGAAACATCTCAGGATGCTCAAATATAATATATATGTCTCCATCTGACTCGAGATTGTTATCCTGAAGATATTTCAGAAAATCTCTCATATTTTGTAGAAGAAGATTTCGGAAGAGAGCCGGGCTCACATATTTGTTGAGAAATTCAGGAGATTTTTGGATTACATTGAAGTCTGGAAATTTTTCTTTCAGTTTTCCTAGAAAGTGGTTAATGGAAGCTGAAAGATGAAAAATATCTGAATCTATATGGAGGATACTAATATCCCCTAAAAACTCTCTGTATTCTTCAAGTGTGATAATTTCTCCGTTCTTTCTATAGATAAAAGGAGAGGAACAATCATAACGGAAGAGAGAGAGGGTCACCTCTCTCTCTTCCTGAAGAAATACTCCCTCCACTTTAAGAGGAAGAGTTTTCTCTCCCATACATTCAACATTGAAGGACTGAGGGTTCAAGAGAAATATAAGTGCAGAATTGAGAGCGGACTTTCCGCTATTGTTGGCACCTATAAGTATCAGAAGATTATTGAGAAGAAGATGGGTGTGTTTAATAGATTTCCAGTTTTCTATTTTTATCTGGGTGAGTTTCATATCTCTGCTCCTTTCTTTCTGAAATATTTTCTGTAGACAACATAGACTACAATGATGGATTCTACCGTCCAATGGAGAAGTATAATTTTCCATGCAGTGGTGAGAGGATATCTTTTGATATAGATAAAGTAAGTCATAAGAGGAAGTCTTATACACCAGCTACAGAAAAACACTATATAAAAAGGTCTTCTGGTATCCCCGCTTCCTTTCATTCCCCCTTCTAATATCATGCAGAGAGCACTTGGTATCTGGGTAAGGGCAGCAATTTTCAGGCAGCTTGCTCCCAGTTCTATAACTGTCCTGTCATCTCCCTTGAGAAAAACTCCAATGAGAGTTTCAGGGATAAAATAGAAAAGCAGGGCAGGGATACCCATAATTACCATACCTATAATGGAGGAAAAGAGAAGATACTCCCT
>JBOFCM010000004.1:0-12305 GCA_051646055.1 Fusobacteriaceae bacterium | reverse complement strand
GGCAACACGATTAAAAGTCGTGTGCTCTACCAGCTGAGCTAATGACGCATATTTGGAGCGGGAAACCAGGTTCGAACTGGCGACATTCAGCTTGGAAGGCTGACGCTCTACCAACTGAGCTATTCCCGCAGACAAGAATAAGTATACCACATTATACTCATTCTGTCAAATATTTTTTTTGAAATACATTTTTATTTTTGGATTTTAAATTTTTCTCCAAGTAATTTTTTTAACATAAGTACAAACTCCATCTTTCTTCCCATCATCAGAGGAATGATATATTGCTTTTTATCCTGAGTTATTATATCTATGACCACCTGAATTTCAGATTTTTTACCTATTTGTAGCTCTTTCAGAGTACAACTTTCCACTTGGCTCAGATCCACTTCTGTCTTCTCATATTTTAGAATCTGAGAGCTCAGATTTAATTCTACACTATATCCTACAACTGTTCTTATATGTTTTAGAGCTACATATAAAAATATAGCACCGAATATAAGATTAGTAACCTTAACCCCATTCAGGGTCCCTACATAAAATTGATAAAGAGAAATCAATAAAATTGGAATTCCTGTTCCCATCCACATAATTATTCTTTTTAACTCAAGGAAAAATTTATCTTTCTCCTTGAGATTATCTAAACTACTTTTCCCTATTTTTTTTATAAAATCTTCATAAAAAACCATTACTTCAGAACCTCTTTTTTATGCCCTAGATTATGAACTGCATTGATGTATCTAACTGTTTTAGTCTTTCCTCTCACTAATAGGGTCTGAGTTCTTGCTATATCTCCTCTTCTCTTTACACCTTCTAAAAGATCTCCGGAAGTTACTCCTGTAGCTGAGAATATTACCTCATCATCTTTTACCATGTCATCCATTTTCAAGACGTCTCCAACATTCAGCCCCATCTCTTTGCATCTTATTTTCTCATAGTTAGAAATCTTATCATTCTCTAGAGATACTCCCTTAACCTCACTTCTCAGTTTTAGTCTTGCTTGCATATCTCCTCCAAGAGCTTTAAGTACCGCTGCAGATATAACTCCTTCCGGTGCTCCTCCTATTCCGTAGAGCATATCCACGTCTGAATCTATAAGACATGTTAGGATCGAACCTGCAACATCTCCATCAGGAAGAGCATATACTCTTATACCTAATTTTTGAAGTTCCTTGATTATATTAGCGTGTCTCGGTTTATCCAATACCACAATTGTTAATTCATTCAAAGTTTTATTGGTAGCTTTAGCAACAATTTCTATATTTTCCATAAGAGGTTTTTCAAGATCTATTTTCCCTTTAGCTTCTGGCCCTACACAAAGTTTTTCCATATACATATCTGGAGCCTTTAGAAAACTCCCTTTATTTCCTACTGCAAGTACAGCTATTGCATTGGCCTGTCCCTGAGCTGTCATTCTCGTTCCTTCCACTGGATCTACAGCTATATCCACTGCTGTTGCATATTCCGCATCTCTTCTTCCAACTTTTTCTCCGATATATAGCATAGGAGCCTCATCTATCTCCCCTTCTCCTATAACTATCTCCCCCTGAATACTTATCTCATTGAGCATGTTTCTCATGGCATCAACTGCTGCTTGGTCTGCTCCCTCTTTATCCCCTCTTCCAACCCATTCATGAGCCGCCAGTGCTGCTGCCTCTGTTACTCTTGCAAATTCCATCGCTAATTCTCTTTTCATCTCTAAACTCCTTCTATTTTTTATCAGTTTGCCGGCCTATATATTGATTCTCCCTCTTTTACTAGCTTGTGTTTATCTCTTCCCATTTTTTCTCTATAGAAATCATCCTTCATTTTCAGAATTTTTTCTTCATAAACCTTTACCTCTTTCCCATATCCTGCAATTTTGAAATCCAGTTCTTTTATCTGTTCATTCAGTTTATTCAGTTTATTCATACTTCTGCTTATTTTAGGTGCAAAAACTATCACATTTCCAGCTAAAAAAATCAGCATAATTATAAAACCTGGTAATCTTTTCATCTGTTTATCTCCATCCTATTTTTTTACCATCTTAGCTAGATTCTGAAGTTTTTTACTGATAAGTCTCTTTGAAACCGGCGATACTTTATCTGTAAAAAGAACACCTTCCAGGTGATCATATTCATGCTGAAAAGCTCTAGAGAGAAGTCCCTCTGCCTCTTCCGTTATTGTCTCTCCCTTTTCATTGGTATATGTAGCCTTAACACTCTTAGATCTTTTTACTCCTCTATAAATTCCCGGTACACTTAGGCATCCTTCCTCATTTTCCTCAGTTTCTTCGGAATATTCTAACTCGGGATTTATAATTTTTCTTATGATTCCATCTCCGATGTCCATAACAAAAATTCTTTTATCTACTCCTATTTGAGGAGCCGCCAGTCCCACGCCTTTAGCTTCTTCCATAGTTTCCACCATGTCATCTAAAAGCTTCAATATCTCTTCGTCTATTGCCTCAACTTTTAAAGCTTTTTTTCTTAATATCTCTTCTCCATATGTTTTTATATCGTATCTCATTTTTTTTCTTCTCCTTATCCCATTCTAAACAAATATTTTATACCAGATTTATCGGATCTATATCCACTACAACTCTGACATCTCTCTCTTTCTCCATATCTTTCAGCTGGCAGTTTAATTTTCTTTTAAATACGTTAATAGCATCTCTGTTTCCCTTTATGAATATGTTCTGTCTGTATCTGTCCTTAACTTTATAGACCATGGATCTCATTGGTCCGTATATCTCTACACTTTCATCCAATATACTATTGTATATTTTTTTTGAAATTTCTTCAAGCTTAACTTCATCTTTCGATGAGATTCCTATATTTATAATTTTTGAGAAAGGTGGATAAAAAAGAATTTTCCTATCTTCAATCTCTTTTCTATAAAAAGTTTCATAATCCGAATTTATTATATCCTGAAATATATGATTGTCAGGCTGATAGGTCTGAATTACAACTTCTCCAGGTTTTTCTCCTCTACCTGCACGGCCTGCCACCTGTGTCAGGAGTTGAAAAGTCCTCTCTCCAGATCTAAAATCAGGAAAGGCCAAACTCATATCAGCCGATATAACCCCTACCAAGGTCACATTAGGAAAATGAAAACCTTTGGTTATCATCTGGGTCCCCACCATTATTTTATATTTTTCAGATAAAAAATCTTCATACATCCGTCTATGAAAATCCCTGTCTTTAGATGCTTCTGAATCCACTCTCAAGACTTTTAACTGAAAAATTTTCTCCAGTTCCTCAGCAATTTTCTCTACCCCTTTTCCACTATGCAGAATATTTTCACTGAAACATTTGCTACATTTTCCAGTGAATCTATGTGAGATCCCACAGTAATTACATTTCAACCTGTTATCTCTCTGATAATAACTGTATTTTATTGAACAGTGAGGGCACTCCTCCACATGGCCACAATCTTTGCATTGGACATAAGTCGAATACCCCTTTCTGTTCATGAGAATAACCACCTGTTCCCCCTTTATAAGGGCATCTCTCATTTTTTCTAGAAGCTTTTCACTAAACAGAGAATTTTCTTCCTGTTTCATATCTGCAATCTCTATTACCGGAAGCTGAGAGCTGTTAAACCTGCTTTCCAATTTAAAAAGCCTGAAAACTCCTTTTTCAGCATAGTAGTAGGATTCCACAGAGGGAGTAGCAGATCCTAGAATTACCTTTGCTCCTTCAAGCTCTCCTCTTTTTATTGCCACCATCTTTGCATTATATCTGGGATTTGTATCCTGTTTATAGGTAGTTTCATGCTCCTCGTCAATTATTATATATTTGAGATTTTTTATTGGAGCAAATATTGCCGATCTTACTCCTAGTACAACTCTTTTTTTTCCACTCCCTATGAGCTCCCACTGGATATTTTTTTCGCTCTCTGTGAGTTTACTATGGAGCACTGCCAGTTCTCCTCCAAATTCAACATGAAAACGATTTATTATCTGGGGGGTAAGAGATATTTCAGGAACTAAAAATATTGAGTTTTTTCCCTCTGCATAAGCCCTCTTAAGAAGTTCTAGATAGATTTCTGTTTTTCCAGAACCTGTTATTCCGTGAATAAGGTGATATTTCCTGCTATCTTTTTCTATCTCTTCAACTATCTCTCTCTGCTGGGGAGTCAGTATTATATTTCTTTCTTCTCTCGCTTCAACAGTTTCTTCATTTCCCACTGTATCTCTTATGCTTTCTTTTGCAATCTCATGAAAAGAGAGAATCCCTCTCTCTTTAAAAGTCTTAATCTGCTCTTCTGAATATTTTTTTTTTATGAATACCTCTCGAATGCTGTCTCTTTTTTTAAAATATTTTATCAGTTCCTTCTCCTCAAGGTTTTCTGGCTCTAAATCTTTATTCAATAAAAATTCTCTCACATAGTCTATTTTTATTTTTTTGCTGTTCAAAAAACTGAAAACGTTGGAATAACTAGAAAGATAATATCCCTTCATCCACAGAAGAAGATTTACATATTTTTCTCCATAGGACATTTTTTCTCCTACAGCTCTTTTTATTTTATTTACCTTGAAGTCAAAACTTTCCTCCAAGCTTCGGGAAACTACAATCGCTTTTTTTTCTCGATTTCTAAAATCTACTATTACAATATCTCCGGGATTAAATTCATTTTTTTCATCCAGATATGTATATATATCATTTGTTTCAGAAACATATAGATTCAGATATCTCACTTTTCTTTTGCACCTCCCTCTTCTAGCTTTACCTCTAGAACATCATATTCATGGAGATCCGTTCCAGGAATAGGAGTCTGATTTTTTACCAATCCTCTTCCTGAGATATTTACTTTAAATCTGCTTCCACGGAAAATTTTCAATACATCTTTGGATGGGAGACCTAGTAAATCTGGCATTATCTCCATTTTTTCCATTATTTCCTCTCCGTTTCCACTTTGAGAGCTTCTGTTTTTTAAATTTATTCTCCTTATATTTTCAGAATTAATATTCTTACTCTTAGCAATCCCTCTTATAACTTCACCAAATATAGGAGCTCCCACAGTTCCCCCATATTTTTCATTTACTGTTTCCCCTTGAGGTTTCAGGAACATTGTAAGAACTACATACTGAGGTTTCTCTACAGGAAAGAATCCTATAAATGATGCAAGATACTCATTTTTATAATATCCTCCCCAGGGTGCACTAATCTGCCCTGTTCCAGTTTTTCCCCCTACTCTATACCCTTCCACTATCGCTCGCTTTCCAGTTCCGTCTACAACGGTACTTTCCATCATGGCTTTAACTTTTTCAGAAACATCTGGGGATATAACTCTTCTTACTTCAGCGGGCAGATTTCTTCTTAGGACTACTCCCTCTTGATTCTCTATTCTGTCAACCATATAAGGTCTATATATTATTCCTCCATTTACAACTGCAGAAAAGGCTGTAGCAAGTTGAAGAGGGGTCATAACTATCCCCTGCCCGAAAGACATGGTACTTTTCTTGAGCTTATCCCATCTCTTATATGACGGAGAATAAGGTTTCAGCTCATTGGGGAAATCTACTCCTGTCCTATCATAAAGTCCGAATTTTTTCAGCCACTCCTCAAATTTCTCTTCGCTAAAATAATCCCCAATAAGAACCATTCCAACATTACTAGATTTTTTCAATATTTCCTCTGTAGAAAGTATCCCTTTTGTGCTACGGCTACTTTCCTTGATTGTTTTATTATACTTTCTTATAGTTCCATCTTTTACGTCAAATTTAGATCTCTCACTTATGTAACCTTCTTCCATAGCTGCAGCTATGACTATCGGCTTAAATGTTGACCCAGGTTCAAACTGGTCCTGAATCAAGGAATTTCTAGTACTTTTTTTAACTTTTGAAAATGAAGATAAGGCTATTATTCTTCCACTTCTGGGATCCATGACTATTCCGTGAGCTTCTTCAGATCCAGTTGCCTTAAACTGCTTTTCCATCTCTGAGTTCAGTATATCATTTATTTCGTAATCAATCGTCAAATATACATTTTTTCCGTTGGGAGAAATTTCAAAATTTTGCTGATTAGTCGGCAGCTTTATCTCTCTAGCCTTAGTAAAAAACTGTTTCGTAAGAATTTTTTTTTCTTTCAGATAGGAATCATACTGCTTTTCAATTCCCAAAACACCTATTTTATTTTCTCCTGTTTCATCCTTGGCATAACCGATATTTCCCACAATATTTTTATAGATGCTATTTTTATAGTATCTTCTTTCTGGAATCTCACTAAAAAATAGAACACCTTTTTTCAGTTTTGCCTCTTTAATAATCTTCTCCATCTTATTTTTTTTCAACTCTTCGATTTTCTTTTCCACAAGTTTATATTTTACATTTTTTTCAGCCAAAATAGGAATCTCTCTATTGAGTTTATCAGCATCAATAGCTATATATCCTTCCTCTTTCAACCTCTTTAGAACTTCCGCCGCCTTCTGATCATTTACAAATCTTTCTGGCTCGAGACCCAGTTCATATGAATTGGCATTATACGCTAGTTTTTTACCGTTCAGATCAAAAACTTCTCCTCTTTTCCCTGTTTTTCTATCTACACCTTCAACCTGCTTATTTACTGCTTTAGAATATTCTCCGCTTCTTATTACCTGAATATTTACAAGTCTAGAAACTATGGCCAGTATTACAAAACTCAAAATTATCGAAGCCACTCTACTTCTTTTATTAAAATGAGTGATGTTTTTAATATATTTTAACGATATATATACATAGAGCTGATAAAAAATCAATCCCCCAAAGAAAACCCCCAGAGAATACTGCCCCTCAAAAAATAACCAAACAGCCAAACCTGTATTTATTAAAAGAAAAATTATTTTCAAAACCATCCATTTCAATTTTTTACCAACCTCAACCTTTTATTTTTCACGCTCTAAATTATATCATATTTTGACATAAAAAAAAACTCAGTCCTTAGAACTGAGTTTTAAAAATTTAAAATTTTTCTTAGTCTTTCTTTTCAGTTGAGAAATCCATTGTTGCTAATCTCTCATACTGTCTCCATCTTCTTTGAGCTTCCGCTTTATTTGCTGCAAATAGAGCTTGAGCTTTTTCTGGATTAGATTTAGTAAGAGTTGCATATCTTACCTCTCCCATTAGATAATCATCGTACTTATCCCAAGCTGGTGCTTTAGAATCTATCTGAAGCGGATTTTTCCCTTCAGTTTCAAGAGTTGGGTTGTATCTGAAGATTGGCCAGTATCCGCACTCTGTAGCAAGTTTCATCTCAAGTTGAGATGCTCCCATACCTTTCTTTAATCCATGGTTTACACATGGTGAGTAAGCGATTATGATAGATGGTCCATCAAATGCCTCAGCTTCTTTGATAGCTTTCAGGTATTGTGCCTGGTTAGCTCCCATAGATACCTGTGCAACGTAGATATGTCCATAAGACATTGCGATTGCAGCAAGATCTTTTTTCTTAACTGGCATTCCAGCAGCAGCAAATTTAGCAACTGCTCCTGTTGGAGTAGCTTTTGAAGCTTGTCCTCCAGTATTCGAGTAAACCTCTGTATCCATTACAAGTACATTTATGTTGTCTCTTGAAGCAAGAACATGATCAAGTCCTCCATAACCGATGTCATAAGCCCATCCGTCTCCTCCGAAGATCCATTGTGATTTCTTAACTAGGTACTGCTTAAGGTTTAAGATTTCTGTGCAACACTCGCATCCCTCTTTAGCCCCTGCTTCAAGCATCGGGATAAGTTTAGCCGCTGCTGCTTTAGATCCTTCACCAGAATTCTTGTTCTCTAGCCACTCTTTCATAGCTGCTACCATCTCTGCCCCAATTTCAGCTTCATTTTCAGCTAAACAGCTCTCAAGATTATGTGCAATTCTGTCTCTTATAGTCTCTACCGCTATATGCATTCCGTATCCGTACTCTGCGTTATCTTCAAACAGAGAAGATCCCCATGATGGCCCGTGTCCACATTTGTTAGTAGTGTATGGAGTTGAAGGAGCTGATCCTCCATAGATAGATGAACATCCAGTAGCGTTTGCAATCATCATTCTATCTCCGAATAACTGAGTTATAGCTTTAATATATGGAGTTTCTCCACATCCAGCACATGCTCCGTGGAACTCAAATAATGGCTGAGCAAACTGAGATCCTTTTACTGTTGCCGTTTTATCCATAAGTGTATCTTTGTAATCTACGTTGTTGAATAAGTATTCTGCGTTTTCTGCTTCCCCCGCTTCTTTCTCTTCAGCAATAGGTGTCATTACTAAAGCTTTTTCTTTAGCTGGGCAAACCTGAGCACATACTCCACATCCTGTACAATCTAATACAGATACCTGAATTTTATATTCCAGATTCTCCAGTCCTTTTCCAACTGCTTTCTTAGTTGTCAGTGCATTTGGAGCTCCTGCTTTCTCTTCCTCTGTTAAAAGGAAAGGTCTGATTACTGCATGCGGACAAACAAATGAACACTGGTTACACTGAATACAGTTCTCCGATACCCAATGAGGTACATTTACTGCTATTTCTCTCTTTTCGAAAGCTGTAGTTCCATTCTCAAAAGTTCCATCTTCATAACCTACGAATGCAGATACTGGAAGGTCGTTACCTTTTATTGCGTTTACTGGAGCTGCTATTTTTTTAACGAATGCCTCTGTCTTAGATTCTGAGCATCCGCAAGCTGTACAAGCACACTCTGCTTCAGTCTCAACTGAAAGATTAGCCCATGCTGGATCTACAGTGATTTCAACTAACTCTCCCGCTCCTCTGTCAATCGCTTCGAAGTTCATCTTAACGATGTTTTCTCCTTTTTTAGAATATGTTTTCTCAGCATACTCTTTCATATATTTTTGTGCATCTGCGAAATCTATAACATTTGAAAGTTTAAAGAAAGCAGACTGCATGATTGTATTTGTTCTGTTTCCAAGTCCAATTTCCGTTCCAAGTTTAGTTGCATTGATGATATAGAATTTGGCTCCTTTTTTAGCAAGATCTCTCTTTACTACATTAGGAATATTTTCTATTACCTCTTCTTTGTCCCATACACAGTTTAATAGGAATGTTCCATTCTTTTTAAGTCCAGAAGTCATATCATACTGGTGCAGATACGCAGGGAGTGAACAAGCAACAAAGTTCGGTCTAGATACTAGGTATGTTGATCTGATTGGAGATTTTCCAAATCTCAGGTGAGATCTAGTAACTCCTCCTGATTTTTTAGAATCATATGCAAAGTATCCCTGAGCATACATATCTGTCTTATCCCCTATGATTTTAATAGAGTTTTTGTTAGCTCCAACTGTTCCATCCGATCCTAATCCAAAGAATAGACACTCAGTCTGTCCAGGAATTTCAACTTCAATATCTTCAGGTAGCTCTAGAGATGTAAAAGTAACATCATCATTAATTCCCACTGTAAACAAGTCTTTCGGAGTTTCAGCTTTTAAATTGTTAAATACAGCAACTATCTGATCTGGAGTTACATCTTTAGATGAAAGTCCGTATCTTCCTCCAACTATTAGTGGCTGTTTTTCAGCAGTATAGAACATTGACTTTACATCTAAGTAAAGAGGTTCTCCCAATGCTCCTGGCTCTTTTGTTCTGTCTAATACAGCTATCTTCTCAACTGATTTAGGAAGCTGATCGAAGAAGTATTTAGCCGAGAACGGTCTGTACAGGTGAATTGATAATATACCTACATTTTCTCCATTAGCGTTCATCATATCGATAGTTTCTTTTGCAGCTTCTACAACTGATCCCATAGCGATTATAATTCTGTCTGCGTTTGGAGCTCCGTAGTAGTTGAATGGTTTATAGTCAACTTTTCTTCCAGTAGCAGCTTCTATTTCAGCAGAAATTTTTGTCATATAATCAGCAACTATATCCGGAACTGCATCGTAGAATTTATTCTGTACTTCTCTTGTTTGGAAGTAGATATCATCATTCTGCGCTGTTCCTCTTGTTACTGGATGCTCTGGATTAAGAGCTCTGTTTCTGAATTCCTGGATTGCATTTTTATCAACCAGTTTTTCTAGGATAGCATAATCCATAACTTCAACTTTCTGAATCTCGTGTGAAGTTCTGAATCCATCAAAGAAATGAAGGAAAGGAACTCTTGATTTGATTGCAGCCAAGTGAGCAAGTCCCGCAAGATCCATTACCTCTTGAACTGAGTTTGTAGCGACCATAGCAAAACCTGTCATTCTTGCTGCATATATATCCTGATGATCTCCGAATATAGATAGAGCTTGAGCTGAAAGTGCTCTTGCTGAAACGTGGATAACTCCAGGTAGTAGCTCTCCAGCTATTTTGTACATGTTAGGGACCTTTAACAGTAGTCCTTGTGATGCCGTGTATGTTGTTGTAAGGGCTCCAGCCTGTAGAGATCCGTGAACTGTTCCAGCAGCTCCGGCCTCTGATTGCATCTCTACAACTTTAACTGGTACTCCAAACATATTCTTATGACCTCTTGAAGCCCACTCATCTGTGTACTCCGCCATTGGTGAAGATGGTGTTATTGGATAGATTCCAGCTACTTCTGTAAATGCATATGATGACCATGCAGCAGCTTCGTTTCCGTCCATAGTTTTAAATTTTACAGCCATGTTTTCCTCCTAATTGTTATTCTTTAATTTTAGTTAAAAATCTTATTTAATAAAGCTCTTTAAGCTCAATACTATACTATAATAACTTCTTTTATCCCCTTTGTCAAGAAATTAGAGTAAAAAAATGCCCAGAAAAAATAACTTTCTGAGCATTTTATATATTTTATATACATTTTTTATATGATTTCGAACAAATTATTTAGAAGATACTATTCTATAAGTATCTTGAGCTATTACAAGCTCTTCGTTTGTAGGTATTTTGTAAACTAGTACTGATGAATCTTCAGTAGAAAGCTTTACATTTCCTTTCTTTCTTACACTGTTTACAGCTTTGTCAAGTCTTACACCCATATACTCAAGACCTTCTACTGCTGCAGCTCTTATTACATCTGAGTTCTCTCCGATTCCACCAGTGAAACAGATAGCGTCAACTCCACCCATAGCTGCTGCGTAAGCTCCGATATACGATTTTAATCTATAAGTCATCATGTCAAGTGCAAGTATTGCTCTTTCGTCTCCTGCATTAACTGCATTCTCAAGATCTCTACAATCTGAAGATTGTCCAAATACTCCAAGGATTCCAGACTCTTTATTCATTCTTGAGTCAATCTCTTTGTCTGTAAGTCCTCTTTTGTTTTTTACAAATAGAACTGCTGCTGGATCTATATCTCCACATCTAGTTCCCATCATCAATCCCTGTAGAGGAGTCAGTCCCATTGAAGTATCAACAGATTTCCCATCCTTTACTGCAGATATTGAAGCTCCGTTTCCTAAGTGACACACTATAATTTTAGAGTGTGCAGGATTTCCCATAATCTCTCTCATTGCTGTAGATACGAAGAAATGCGATGTTCCGTGGAATCCATACTTTCTAACTTTTAACTCTTTGTAGTCTGCATATGGAAGCGGGTACATAAATGCTTTTGCAGGCATAGTTTGGTGGAATGCTGTATCAAATACTCCAACATTTGGCTTACCTGGAAGAAGTTCCATTATTGTTCTAACTCCCATCAGGTTTGCTGGGTTATGTAGAGGTGCTAGGTCGTTATTAGCCTCAACAGCTGCTAAAACCTCCTCTGTTAAAAGTACTGAAGTTGCAAATGCTTCTCCTCCATGAACAAGTCTGTGACCTATCGCTTCTATCTCATCAATGTTAGCTACAACTCCATGCTTCGCATCTGTGATAGCATCAATTACTAGCTCAAGTGCTACTTTGTGATTTGGCATATCCTCTTTGATATCTAATTCGAAATTTTTTGATGGTACTTCGTACTCAAGCTTAGAATTTGCTATTCCGATTCTATCGCAAAGTCCCTTTGCGAAAACCTCTCCTGTTGCTGGATTCATAAATTGGTACTTTAGTGATGAACTTCCACAGTTAACAACTAATACTTTCATTGTTTCTCTCCTTTTTTATCTTTTTTATTTTTTTTATTTTTTATAAAATATATTATCTAACAAATATTTACTAAATTATTTCTTTCCAGCCTGAACTGCTGTTATAGCTGTAAGGTTAACAATATCCTCAACTGAACATCCTCTTGAAAGATCGTTTATAGGTGCTGCAAGTCCCTGAATTAATGGACCGTGAGCTTCTGCACCAGCAAGTCTCTGAACAAGTTTGTACCCTATGTTTCCTGCTGCAAGATTAGGGAATATAAGAATGTTTGCCTTTCCTGCAACTGTAGACTCAGGAGCTTTTTTAAGACCTACTGCTGCTACAAGAGCTGCGTCAGCCTGCATCTCATCTTCGAAATCAAAG
>JBOFCM010000003.1:0-2176 GCA_051646055.1 Fusobacteriaceae bacterium | reverse complement strand
TTCTGTCACATCTATCTCAGATTCTGTTCCCATAAGCTGAGCCAGTCTCTCTTTACTCAGTCTGATACTGTTCTCATAACCTAAAAGCTCGGCCTCTATCCCCTTGATGTCAGCTCTGATCTCTAGGAGTTCATTCTTGCTTACCATCTTGTTGTTGGAGAAAAGTATATTGAGACGGTTCTCCTGCTTTTTTAGGGCTTGGGCTGTAAAATTTGTTATTTCTATCTGCTTCTGAAGGTTGAGTATCTGGAAGTAGAGATCTATGGCTCTGATCTCTTCCCTCTGTTCAGTACGTCTTACCTCTTTTTCAGCTATTCCAGCATCTATCTTTTTTATTTTATAATTATTTAATTTTCTACCGCCCGAGTAAACAGTAATCGGAATTGTTAATTTATCAGATCCAAAATCATTTGAATCACTATTTTCTCCACTGTTTAACAATTCTTTACTCAGCTTCAAATCTACGTTAGGCAAGAGATTTTTAAAAGCTTTTTTCTCTTCTAGTTTTCTTATTTCTAGATTTTTTTCACTCACCTGTAAGTTGTAGCTATTTTTCTTCACTTCCTGAAGTACCTGCTCCAGATCCATGATGGCTCCATAGGCCGATGTTGCAAGAATTGCACTTAAAAACAAAATTTTATTTTTCATATTCCACGCTCCCCTGAAAATATCTTCTATTTCTCCTGCATATATTCATTGTAATAATGGTAATTGTAGTTATAGTATCCGTAGTTTCCATATGAGTATCCGCTCTTGTCCACCTTGTTCATAACTATTCCGTAGATCTTCACTCCAGATCTGTCTATGAGTTTTCTCGAATGTTCCAGTTCTCTTTTTGTCACCATATCATAGGCTACCACATAGATTATTCCATCTCCGTGCTCTGCCAGAAGCAGGGCATCTGTGGCCACTGTAAGAGGGGGAGTATCTATCACTATTAGGTCATAGAGTCCTCTCAGCTCCTCTATATATTTAGAAAGATTTTTAGAGAGAAACATCTCTGTTACATTTCCTCTGAAATAGTTAGCTGGAATTATGTCCAGATTTTTTTCCACGTCTTTCATTATCACATCTTTAAGTTCTGCCGTACCCAAAAGTACGTCAGAGAGACCCTTCTCTACCTGGATACCGAAACTTGTGTGGGCTCTAGGTCTTCTGATATCTGAGTCTATAAGGAGAACACGGTTCCCTCCTATAGCTTCTGCCATGGCATAGTTGGAAGCCACCGAACTTTTCCCCTCTTTAGGTATGGTGCTTGTCACTATTATAACCCTGTTTTTCTTCTCATCCAAAAAGTGGATATTTGTACGGAGAAGTCTGAAACTCTCAGCTATCTGATCCTCGCTCTCCCCTTTAAAAAAGAGCTTTCTGCTATTGTGTGTCTTTTCCATCTTTTCTTTTTCTCCCTCTAGCTCTATTTTTTTATCATCTTATTCAGATTTTTGATAGACATCAGTCCTGTTTTTTCATGAAGTTTCTCCAACTCCTCCACCTGCTCATAGAGAGGCACATGGGTAAGTATCGAGCTTCCCAGGATTTTCTCTATATCCTTTGGTCTACGGAGTTTCGAGTGGAACATCTCCATAAGTATAACCAGGAAAGTTCCTGTCATAACTCCCAGTATAAGGGATACAGCTATAATAAGGGCACGCTTACGTGATTCCGGTATATCTGGAACTCCTGCCGGCTCCACTACCTTTACGTTTTCAAAGGTCATTATCTCTTTTACCTTGCTCATAAATTCTGAACCTGTTTCATTGGCTATTCTGCTGGCTGTCAGGGCGTCTCCGTCCTTAGCTGTAATAGTGATAAGCTCAGTGTCATCCACAGAAGCCACCTCTATCTCCTTAGAAAGATCCTCTACTGTTGTATCCAGATCCAGCCTTCTTATAACTGCATTGAGTACAGAGTTACTTTTTGCCACTGCTGTATATGTTGTAGCCAGTTGCTGATTCAGACTTATCTCATTTCTGTCCAAATTTTTTGCACTGTAATAGTTTCCTGAAGATACTATCAGCGTAACTTTAGCCTTGTAAACTGCTTTCCTTGTAAGGGCAAATCCCGTCCCCAATCCCGTAAAAAGAACAGTTATTACCACTATAGCCCGCCAATGACGACGAATCATCATAAACAGTTCCATAAAATCTAAACCGTCATCATCCTCATCATCAAAATC
>JBOFCM010000002.1:0-1516 GCA_051646055.1 Fusobacteriaceae bacterium | reverse complement strand
TTCTTTATCTTCCATAAGATTATTTATTAGAGACTTTCCTATTCCTGGAAGTTCTGTAAGTTTATCTAGATTTTCATATATCCCCTCTAGATTTCCATATTTTTCCAACATAGGAACAGCTTTTTTCACTCCTATCTTTCTTACTCCAGGAATTCCATCACTTGTGTCCCCTATAAGGCCGAATAGGTCTGGTATCTTATCAGGGGTAACTCCCAGATGCTCGATTACATCTTCAGGAGTAGAAAGAACTTTAAAACCTTCTCCTCCTTCTCCTTTCCCTAAGAGCGCCACCTTTATATTTCCATCCATTATCTGAGCAAGATCTTTATCTCCAGTAATCACTATCACTTCATCAACTTCCCCAGAAAGTTTTTTGGCTAAACTTCCTAGGACATCGTCAGCTTCATGTCCTTCTATCTTAATTCTTTTTATTCCAAAACAATCTAAAAGAGATTCTATTCTGGGTATCTGTGTGATCAGATCTTCCGGAGCAGCATCTCTCGCTGCTTTATATCCAGAATACATCTCTGTTCTTTTCAAAGATTTTCTAGACACATCAAAAGCTGCTACAATATATTGTGGATTAAAGTCTGCTATTATTCTCAAGAGAGTATTAACAAATCCATACACTGCTCCTGTTGGTTCATTTTTTGTTCTAAAATGACTGTTGGCATAAAATGCCCTATACATTATGGCGCTGGTATCTAAAAGAATTGCTCTTTTCATCTTCTTTCTCCTCAAATTTTGTTTGAATTTTCTACTATTCATTATAACACATTTAGAGAAATTTTTTTCTATTTTAATGAGTTTTTATTTTCATATTTATTTTTTATGATTATTTTGCTATAATATAATATCACTAAAAAAGAGGGGGCATTAATATGAATTTAGTTGTACTTATCGGAAGACTTACCCGTGATCCGGAATTAAAGTTTGGTCAAAGTGGAAAAGCATATTCAAGATTTTCAATAGCTGTAGACAACCCTATGAAAAAAGGGGAAGCTGATTTTATCAATTGTGTGGCTTTCGGAAAAACTGCTGAACTTATAGGAGAATATATGAGAAAAGGTAGTAAAATCGGAGTTAACGGAAGGCTTCAAATGAACAGATATGAGGTAAACGGTGAAAAGAGAACTTCTTACGATGTCCTTGTAGAACAGATAGAATTTCTTGATTCAAAAAATACTCAAAGTTCTTCATCTGATTACTCAGCATCTTATCAATCTGCTTCTCCAGCTCCTTCACAGCCTAAAACTACAGAGCCTAAACCTGCTTTCCAAGAAGAAAGTTTTGATGACGATGAATTTCCATTCTAAAATGAATAAAAAAAGGCTGCTAACCGCAGCTTTTTTTTATTATATATAAAAAAAAGAGGAACATCAGCTCCTCTTTTCATATAACTTGGCAAATTCCTATTCTCCCGGGCAGCTTCCCACCAAGTACCTTCAGCGTTTACGGGCTTAACTTCTGGGTTCGAAATGTGACCAGGTGTACCCCCGTAGCTATTTTCACCAAG
>JBOFCM010000001.1:0-12855 GCA_051646055.1 Fusobacteriaceae bacterium | reverse complement strand
TTTCGTTTTTCAAGTTTCTGTGAAAATCTTTTATCCCTTCCAGAAGAAATTGGAAACTTCTCCGTTTGGCCTCAGGATAATCTGGGTTCAAAACAAAAAACAGAAAAAGTGGCTTCCCTGTTCTCTCGCACATATTTTTCGCAAATTCCAAAGTGTGGTTATATTTTATTCTGGGAGAACTCTGTATCCAGCAGGCTACATACTCCCCATCTCTGTTTAAATCTTTTTTGTTGAGATTTTTGATTCTCTCTCTTTCTACCATGGACTCACCCCTGCGGACTAATATTTATATTATAACATATCTTATTGAAAACCTCGTGGAAATTTTTGGAAAATATAGTATAATACTCCTATAAACAGATAAAGGAGATTTTCTATGATAGATTTTAAAAAGATAGACAATTACATAGATATTATTGAAAACAGCGAGATACCTGAGGGGATGGATTTCAACAGACTGGCACTGGATTTTTTTAAAGTTACCCAGACTCTTCCTCTCTCTAAATACCTGAGAAAGATAGAGCGGACCAATAGAATGCCTAAAATAATGAATATGAAAAAAGCGGGAGAAGTTCTGTATTACAGCGAAAAGGATGAGGATGTAAAAAGTTTTCTCGGACGTAAGGGATATGATGAGATGCCTCAGTTCAATTACCGTTCCATAATGCTCCTCAGAAAGGTGGAACCTCTGGATAACTGGATAAAGGTTCTCCAATTCTATGAGGGAAAAGGAAGTCTTCAGGAGATTGCCGATTCTCTCAAGCCTAAACTTCTTCCCGTAGAGGTGGAAAAGTTAGAAAATCACATTAAGGGTGAACTCAGAATAGATGATAAGGAACTGAACTGGCTCCTTAAACTTCTGGAAAAAGTTGAAAAGGACAAGCAACTTCAGAAATCTGTAAAAAAACTTTTAGGCAATTGATAGATTTTTTTTCTTTACTTTTCAAGAAAAAAACTGTATAATATATTCTATAAATTGAATAAAAATCCTGCTTGCAGGTACATGTTCGTTTGACCATCCATGTATAAAAAACTAGGCTTGTAAAAAAGTTTAGGGGGCAGTATGCCCTCTTTTTTTTACTCACTTAGTATATACATATCTGGCAAACCGGCATCTAAGCTGGTTTTTTTATTGGAAAAAATTTAAAAAATATAGAAAGGTTGGTAACTATGGGAAATCGCTACAGCAAAATAGATATGGGAAATCGGAGGGAGATAGTCCTTCTTAAGAGTTATCCCTGTGCCTACGGGAAATGCAGTTTCTGTAATTATATTGAGGACAATACTCTAGACGAAGAGCTTATGGAGAATGTGAATTTTGAGACACTGGATGAGGTAACTGGGGAGTACAGTTCCCTGGAAGTTATAAATTCCGGTTCTGTCTTTGAGCTTCCTAGAACAACAATGGAGAAAATAAGAGAGACTGTAAAAAAGAAAGGGATAAAAACTCTTTATTTTGAAATCTATTACGGATATCATAAGAGGCTAGATGAGATAACCTCACTATTCCCTGGAGTAGAGATAAGATTCCGTATGGGTCTTGAGACCTTTGATAATGATTTCAGAGTGGGTGTCTATAATAAAAATTTTCGTCTGGAAGAGAGAGAACTTCTGGAGCTGGGAGAAAAACTTTTCTCTGTCTGCCTTATGATATGCACTCAGGGACAGACTCGTGAGATGATTCAGAAAGATATTGAATTAGGATTAAAATATTTCAGAAGTATAACTGTAAATATATTTATAGATAACGGAACCCCTGTAAAGAGAGATCAGGAATTGGTGAAATGGTTTGTGGAAAATTATTCCTATTTAAGGGAAGATTCCAGAGTGGAGCTTCTTATAGACAACAAAGATTTGGGAGTTTTTGAACAATAAAATTGGAGGAGAATAAAAAATGAGAAATGAATATCTATGGCTAATAATGCTGATAGCCAATTTTGGATCTATCATGTTTGCTTATAAAAAATTTGGGAAGATAGGGCTTTACATCTGGGTACCTATCTCTACACTTCTGGCGAATCTTCAGGTGGTACTTTTTGTGGATCTTTTTGGATTCGGAACAACTCTGGGAAATATTATGTATGCGGGAGGATTTCTTGTAACAGATATACTTTCTGAAAATTATGGAGAGGAAGAGGCTAGAACAGCTGTTAAGATAGGGTTTTTCACTATGATAGCTGCTACACTCCTAATGCAGATAGCAATCAATTTTACTCCCAGCGGTTTTGATGAAGCTCTCAATAACTACGGAAGTATGAAACTTATATTTGGATTTATGCCAAGACTTATGGTGGCTGGTTTAGTAGCTTACGGAATATCACAGTTCCATGATATAAGAGCATATAATTTCTGGAAAAAAAGATTCCCTGCGACAAAGCATATATGGATAAGAAATAATCTGAGTACTCTTGTGAGTCAGTTTATAGATAACCTTGTGTTTACAGCTATTGCTTTTTGGGGAGTTATGCCCCTAGAAGTCCTGATAGAGATCTTCTGGAGCACATATTTTATTAAATTTATAGTGGCTTCAGCAGATACACCTTTTGTGTATCTAGCCAACTATATGAAGAGAAACAAGGGTGTTCAAGAAATCAAAGTTGAACTTTCTTAATCAACTCATTTAAAGAATTATAAACCTGCCCATAGTTAACTATGGGCTTTTTTAAATAGATAATATGGGTTGAATTTTCTTTACAGGCTTCAACCTTTTCTAACTCTCCCCCTGTTTTACCAGATTGCTTAGTTACAAGGTATCTGATATTATATTCCTTTATCATGGCACTGTTCATATTTTGGGAGAAAGGCCCCTGGAGTGCCAAAATATTTTTAGGAGATATTCCAGCATGGATACATTTCTGAATAACCTCTAAAGTGGGAAGTACACGAAAATAGATACTGTTTAAATTTTTCAGATTTTTAAATTTCTCTATTGTATTACTTCCGAGAGTGACTAAGATATTTCCCTCAAGAGTTTCTAAATGCTCTGCTATTTTTTCTGGAGTGGAGAAACAATTGTTTTCCGACCGCTCTATCTCTTCCCTCTCATATCTGAGGTAGGTGAGATTCATCTCTTTTGAAATCTCTATGGCATTGGCAGATATCTCACGAGCATAGGGATGGCTTAAATCTGCCACTATTTCTATTCCTTCATCCCTTACAAACTTCTGAATCTCATCATAAGTCATTTTTTTTCCTAAAGTCTTTATACCGTATTCTTTTAAGAGTTCTTCACCATATTCTGTGGCAACAGTGGCTATCAAAAGATTTTTTTGTGGGAACTTTTCTATAAAATCTCTGGAATCTTTTGTTCCCCCAATGACCCATATCACAGCTTATAACCTCTTGGAGTTATCATCTTTCCGTCAGCAATATAGGTTTTTGAATTTCCTATTATTACCATGGTAAACATATCTATATCCAGATTTAAAAAATTCTCTAAATTACTAAAAGTACAGCTCTCTCCCTCTCTACCTATATTCTTCAATATTGCTACAGGAGTTTCAGGAGATTTATGCTTCAGAAATATCTCTTGAGCCTCTACTATCTGAGTTGTTCTTCCTCTGCTTTTTGGGTTATACAGAGATATAACAAAATCTCCCATACTTGCCATTTCAAGTCTTTTTCTTATAACGTCCCAATCAGTTAAAAGGTCACTCAGACTTATAGTTGCAGAATCATGCATAATTGGAGCACCAGCTATTGCTGCTCCAGCTATTGAAGAGGTTATCCCTGGAACAACTATTACCTCTACCTCTGTATCCTTGGCAACTTCCAGCATTATTCCTGCCATTCCGTAGACTCCAGCATCTCCACTACTTATTAGAGCTACATCCTTTCCCTCTCTGCATATTTTCAATACCTCTTCACATCTCTCAATTTCTTTTTTCATTCCCGATGAGTAAAACTCCTTTTGGGAAAATTCATCCCTTACAAGGTCTATATATGTGCAGTAACCTGCTATAACATCTACATTTTCCAAAGTTCTATAAGCTTTAACAGAGATGTTTTCCATATCTCCAGGTCCGATTCCTACAACATAAATTTTATTTTTTTTCATTTCCAAAACTCTCCTCATAAATCGATACTGTAACTCCGTCTTTTATATATTTTTGCTCAATAAAAGTTCCTATTTTTTCTGATGCTAAAAATGCACAGGGTTCAGACACAGCCCTAACTCCAATTGAAGATTTTACAAAGTCTGAACCTCCAAACATATCTTCTATCTCTCTTATCTCATCACGGGATATTATTTTCAAGGGCTTATCCAACTCTGCAACAGCTTCTAAAAGACCCCGTTCATCTGCTTTTAGGTCCACTGTGGCAAAGGATTTTATACTTTTTAGGGAAAGATTATTCTTTTCCATGGCTTCCAAGATAGCTGAAACTATCTGTTCTTTAGCCGTTCCTCTCCTACATCCTATTCCAAGAATTAGATTTTTAGGATAGATTCTCATTATCTCTATCTCTTCTCTATTGGAGGCTATTACAACTCCCCTTGGAGATTTTTTTTCCAATCCATTTTTTTCTTCCCTAATAATTTGAAGGTTATCTGGAATCATAAGTTCCACAATCTGTCCATCTACCAATAGGCTTGTGAGTTTTTTTGCTTTTTCTAGGGACTCCATCTGACAGTTTAACCGTTCCGAGAGAGTATCCAGTGCGATTTTTCCTGTTATATCACTGCTTGTGGTTATAATAGGTGTCATCTGGAATTTTTCTGAGAGTTTTAGGGAGAGTTCATTGGCTCCTCCCAGATGGCCAGAAAGTAGTGAGATTACAAAGTTCAGATTCTCATCCACTACAACCACAGCCGGGTCAATATCTTTTCCCCTTAAAAGATCAGCAATTTTTCTGATTACTATCCCTGTTGCCATAATAAATATATGGGCATCATACCTATGAAAATTGTCCCTAAGTGTCTCAGTAAAATTCTCCATCTTTTTAAATTCTAGATTCTCAGAAAAATCAGAATGGAATTTTTCAAGAATAAAAACATCACACATTATTTTTTCAGAAATAGATTTACCTGAAATTCCAGCACCCTTTGTCACTGTCCAAAGGGCAATTTTTTTTCCGTAGCTCTCTCTCATGGCTATATTCCTTTTCTATATTCGTGGGTAAAGCTTTTATCATAAAGCTTTGATAGTTCAAAGTTATCTCCTATAAAATCTCCTACCAGTATCTGTGCTGTCTTTTTTATTCCTGATTCTTTAACAAGCTCTTCTATAGTTTCCAGAGTTCCTATAATGATATTCTGGTCTTCCCAAGTAGCTTTCTCCACTATGGCCACTGGAGTTGTGAGAGGATAATGGGTAATCAGTCTTTTTACTACATCCCCTATCATATGAACCGAAAGAAATATTGCCATAGAGGCTCTGTGTGAAGCAAGTTTTTCCAGTGCTTCCTCTTCAGGAACAGGTGTTCTTCCCTCCAGTCTTGTACAGATAACAGTTTGAGAAACTCCTGGAAGAGTAAACTCTCTTTTTATAGCAGCAGCAGAGGCAACAAAGGAAGAGACTCCAGGTATAACCTCATATTCTATTCCGTCACTGTCCAGCAGTACCATCTGCTCTCTTATTGCACCATAGATAGATGGATCTCCAGTATGTACCCTTGCTACAAGTTTACCTTCTGAAACTCCTCTTTTTATAACTGCAACAACCTCTTCCAGAGTCATACCAGCACTGTTAAATATCTCTGCTCCATCTTTATGGCATCCTATTATAGCTGGATTCACCAGAGAACCTGCATAAATTATTATATCTGCCTTTTCTACTATCTTTCTGCCTTTTACCGTTATCAGATCCGGATCTCCTGGCCCAGCCCCTATGAAATAAACTTTTTCCATTTTGAAATTCCCCCTTTTTTTAATATCATAGTGGAGAAATATTCTACCTCTTCACTCTTCATATTAGCTATATCAGTATATATTTTTTGATTTTCTTTTCCGCAGTTGGAAACTATAACTGCATTGTCAATATTTCCAGTTGCCTCCAGTGCCTCTTTAAGCCTGTCAAAATTTTTAGAAAGTTTCATAAACACTATATTGTCTGCACTCCCAATCTCCTGAATAAGATCCAGCTCAGGGTTTAAAGATATTATTTTTAGGGATTCCTCTCCCAAAGTAAGAGGTATCCCTAAAAGTGAAGCCATATCTACAAAGGTAGGGATTCCACATATGCTTTCCATCTGAATATTTGAATCTAGATGCTCTAGGATATATGAAAATGTACTATATATCATGGGATCTCCAATTGTAAGGAATCCTACATTCTTACCTTCTGCCAATAACTCCTCTATTACCCTTGCATTTCTTTTTCTAGATGCTATTCTGACTTCCATATCTTTTACCATGGGAAACTCTAAGAAAACTTTTTCTATCTCTTCCTTTAAAAACTCTTTGGCTATACCATAGGCTGTACTCCCTTCACCTGTTTTAGCTTCAGGAAGTATTAC
Organism: Fusobacteriaceae bacterium; assembly: GCA_051646055.1. Taxonomy (GTDB): domain Bacteria; phylum Fusobacteriota; class Fusobacteriia; order Fusobacteriales; family Fusobacteriaceae; genus JAGNZR01. The sequence goes on along the minus strand of JBOFCM010000001.1, from coordinate 6,399 downwards.
TACATCCAATTTTTTTAATACATTGACAGCTTTATATGTGAGCATAGAAGGGTCTCCCACTCCTACACCGATACCATAAAATTTATTCATCCCCTTCTCCTTTTTTAGCCGAAATTATAAATATAGGATTCTCTCCATACATCATAGTATACCCACCTACTTTTCTACCTCTGCTCACAGCTACATTACAAACCTCTATCTCGTCAAAGTTCAGTTCTTTTAGAAGAGAGAGAGCAGAATTGAGAGTTTCTAAGGCTATGGCATTGAGAACTATTATCCCGTTTTTTTCAGCATTTTTTAAAAAATGTAGGAGAATCTCTCTCAGTGAACCTGTAGATCCCCCTATAAACATTCTGTTATACTTGATTTCCGGAATCATCTCTGGTGCTCTCCCCTCTATAAGAGTGAGGTTACTACAATGGAATTTTTCAATGTTTTTTTTGATAAGGTCACAAGCTTTAGCTTCCTTCTCAACCGCATAGACTTTACCATCCCTTATATATGTGGAAGCCTCCACAGCTATGGAACCTGTTCCAGCTCCCACATCTACCAATATTGAGTTATCATCCAATCTCAACTTACTTATTGAAACAGCACGAACTTCCTGTTTTGTAATAGGAACGTCTCCAGTTATAAACTCTCTATCATATATGTGTCCCATACTATCTACCCCTTTTCTATAATCACAATATTCATAGAGAACTCCCTGTGATTCTTATAATCTTTTGCATAAAACCAATATATTTTTTCATTTTCGTAGGAGAGATTTTCTCCTACTCTAACTATTAAGTCTCCTAAACCACTCTCTGTAAGTTTTTTTCCGATGGTGTGGGGTGTATTCTCCCTATCTGTGAGAAGGACTACTCCAGAGTGGCTAAACTCCAAGAGTTTTATATAGTCGCAATCTCTCCCGTGGAGGCTCATCAAAAGATAGTTGTGCCAGCATTTTTTCAATTTAGAAAAAAGATACTGAAAAGATGCTATTCCGGGAATTACATTTATCTCTCTTCCACTGATATTCCGATTGATAAAATCCAGAAGACTGTAAAATCCTGTATCCCCAGAAACTAAAATTGTAATCTCTTCATCTTTCTCCCTTAAAACTTCCAGCAGATGGCTGAATTTTTTTAGAAGGTAGATCTCCTGTTTATCTAAAAGATTTTTTACTGAATGGATTAGCCTGGAATCTCCAATTATGAGAGTTGATCTTTTGATTGCTTGGACTCCCTCTTCCACCAGGTAATTTTCATTCCCAGGGCCAGCTCCCACAATATTAATTTTCTTCAATTATCTCACCTGCCATTTTATAAAAGTCTTTGCTATATCCCAGAACATCCCCACTGAAAGAGAAGAGCAGGGATTGACACCCTATCTCCCCACGGGTATATTCAGTACATTTGTCTGCTGTTTTTTGGGCTAACAGAGTGAAAAGTTCTTTTTTTTCTATATAGTGACAGGCTTCATCCACTGTATTTGAACCCAATACTTTTTTTATATTTTCTAGAGGCTCTCCTACTAAGACTCCATTGGCTGCCATTATTTCTAATCTTGCATCTGCCACTCTGCTATGAGTATGGAAGATTCCTCCTGCTACCTTGACTCCTTTACCTATATGTCCCACAAGGATAACTCTTTTAAAACCGAGACTGAGGGCTGAAGCCAGCATAAAACCTATAAAGTTGCTGATTACTACCATACGGTTGCTATTTATCCCCATGGAGTTACAGAATCTTTCCCCGTAGTTTCCAAATACAAAGACCACCCAATCTTTTTCCCAGTTTTCCCTTATTACCTTAAGTTCCACATAGAGAGATTGCTTTAAAGCTTCCTCACTCATGGGTTTTACTATCCCTGTGGTTCCCAATATGGATATTCCTCCCACTATTCCCAGTTTATTGTTGAGAGTTTTTTTACCCCGTTCAATTCCCTCTGGAACAAATATTTTCACAAGAATCTTTTTAGGGCTTTTTTCTGAAACTAAAACCGATGCCACAGCCTGGGTAATCATCTCCAGTGGTCCTGGATTTATGGCATATTTACCAATTTCAGACTGGATACCCTTTCGAGTTACCAGTCCCACTCCTCTTCCCCCTGTTATAAGGAGAGAACCATCTAATCTTAAGTTTCCTTTTTTGAGATCCCTCTCTTGGAACTCCTCTACCAGAGCTACCCTTGCACAAACTACTATTCCATTGGTTACATCGGGGTCATCCCCTGCAAACTTTATAACTGAGGCTCTAACACCTCTGCTATCCATCTTCAGAGAATTTATAGGAATAGTCATATCTTTTCCATTGAGACTTTTCAGAAAAACAGAGTCCGGCTTATCCCCATGTAGTAGATAAGTCAGTGCAGCCTTTGTAGCTCCAGCAGCACAGGTTCCAGTTGTGTATCCCGTTCTCAGTTTTTTTTCCATTAAAACCCTTCTCTTTTATGAATCTGATAAAGTATTCCATGAAGTATAGCCACAGCTACAGTGCTTCCTCCTTTTCTGCCTTCCACAGTTATATAAGGGATATCCCCATCTAGGAAGATCTCTTTGGATTCTGATGCACCTACAAAACCAACTGGAACCCCCACTATAAGAGCTGGTTTCTCAATTTTCCCCTCCTCTATGAGTTCTTTTAATCTGAAAAGTGCAGTAGGGGCATTTCCAATGAGAAAAATCTTTGTATTAGGAGATTCTGCTGCTTTTTCTATTCCCACTATAGATCTTGTTACACCACGAGCTTTTGAAATTTTCATAACTTCAGGATCTGAAACAAGGGAGTAAGCCTGGATTCCATATTTTTCTAAAGATTTTTTACTGAGTCCATTGGCTATCATCTGAGTGTCACAATAGATATCATATCCATTTTCTAAGGCTTCTATACCTTTTTCCACCGCTCCTGGACTAAACTTTAGAAGATCAGCATACTCAAAATCTGCTGTGGTATGTATAACTCTTTTTATTACAAGGGAGATAGATTCTGGAATATCTTTTACTTTATCCCCTAACTCCTCTGATATTATCTCGAAACTTCTCTTTTCAATATTTTCAGGTATCTTGATATACTCCATTCTCTATTCTCCTTTTATTTTTCCTAGAAGATTTTCTAAAATCTCCATACTTCCAAAAAAGTGAAGATGGGGATATCCTGCAATAAAATTCTTGTCAGAGTATCCGCACTTCCACTCTCTTCCATCAGCTTTTGTCAGGAGGTATTTGAGCTCCATCTTTCCAGCTTCCGTTATTTTTGAATAATGAAACTCATGAGCCTTACCTAGCTTTCCATCCATGGAGAGATTCACATATCCGAATCTACCTATATCCAGTCTTTTCCCCATTGTGATTTTACAGTCAGCTATCCCACAAAGTTCCACATATTTTCCCTCTAAAGTTTCCACTCCCTGTGAGAGATACATAAATCCTCCGCACTCTCCAAGTATAACCTTTCCAGACTGGTAAAACTCCCTTACAGATCTAATCATACTCTGATTACTGTTTAGCTCTTTCAGATAATTTTCAGGATATCCCCCACCAAAATAGAGAAAATCCACCCTGGGAACAGCTCTATCTTCCATAGGGGAAAATTCCACCAACTCTATTCCCAATTTTTCCAAAAGTTCCAGATTATCCTGATAATAGAATGAGAAAGCCCGGTCTTTGGCAATTCCTACTTTTAAACCTCTATACCGGTCAGAATACTGGTGGAAGAGAGAGAGTTCATGGAGTTTTTTATCTTCGTTATTTTCCAATTGGGATATTTTTTTAATCCCTTCTAAATCTATGGTTTCTCTCATAGATTGGGCGATAGAATCTATTTTATCTTTTAAGCTCTCCACCTCTTCAGCCTGTAATAGCCCTAGATGCCTGCTCTCTATATCAAAAAAAGAATCTTTTTTCAGATATCCCAGACAAGGTATCCCTGTATATTTCTCTATGGCTTCCTTATAGAGGTTATATGTTTTTACTGAAGAGACCCTGTTTATTATAACTCCAGCTATATTCACACTAGGATCAAAAATTTTATACCCCAAAACCTGAGCTGCTATACTGGTACCTTTCCCCCCACCGTCAATCACTAAAATTACAGGAACTCCTAAAACTCTAGAGAGATGAGCAGCACTATAATTATCCAGAGAGTTATCTATTCCATCATACAATCCCATAGCTCCCTCTATTATTGCAAATTCACCCCTGTGTTTGTAGAAGCTGTACTTTACTCCCTCTTCTCCCATAAGGAAAAGATCCAGATTGTAACTTTTTTTTCCAGTTACAACCTGGTGAAAAGTGGGATCTATAAAATCTGGTCCAGATTTAAAAGGGGAGATATCCCCTAAAACTTTCATAAGTCCCATGGAAACAGTGGTTTTACCTACTCCGCTACTGATTCCTGCTAGCAGGAAGCCTCTCATGAGAGTTCACTTACTCTTTCTACTAAAATATCAGCCATAGATTTGTGAGCTCCTATGGCTTTTCCCAATTTAAAATCGATATTGGGATACTGCTCTCTCATATCTTCTAAAATCTCGGGAATATCCTCTTTTATATGGATTCCAGAATAAAGAAAGTATGGAACAACTTTTATTGTCTTAGTTTCAGGCTGTTCATTTAAAATATTCTGTATAACAGTTGGTATGTTTGGATGGGCATTCTCCATATGTGCCCCTCTTACCAACTCTTTCGTTAATTTTTTATCTACCATATTTATAACATTCTCAAAATCTGACTGAGCTTGAGAACTTCTACTTCCATGACCTACTATTAATATCGCTTCCATCTGTTGCCTCCTGAATTTTTTTTATTATTTTTATATTGTTTTCTCTATTTTTTACTGCAAGCCTTACAAAGCTATTGTCCAAAAATTTGAAATTTGATGCATCTCTCACTAAAATATCCCCTTCCAACATTTTTTTTCTGAAATCTTCAGAAGTGGTATTGAGCAGTTTAAGAAGAATAAAATTTGTTTCTGTTTTATAGACTTTAAGGTTGCTGTTTTTTCCTAGCTCATTGTAAAACCATTTTTTTTCCTCATTGATCCAGAGATATGTTTTCTCTATATATTCCCTGTCCCAAAGTAGAGTTTTCCCACCCAGCTCAGCAAAGCTGTTTATGCTCCACGGTTCTCTAATCTCATCTATCTTTTTCTGGATTTTTTCATCAAAGGTTATTCCGTAACCCAATCTCAGTCCTGGAATTCCAAAAAATTTGGTAAAGGCTCTCAGTATAAATATGTTTTTACTCTTTAGGAGTGAAGCTGAGAGCTCTTCCCACCCCTCTATAAACTCTATAAAGCACTCATCTATAAAAAGTTTTTTTCCTCTCTCTTCAAGTTCCTTATTCAGTTTCTCAATCTCGTCAAGAGGGATAAATTTTCCCGTAGGGTTGTTTGGATTACAGAGTACAACTAGCTCCTCATCTCCAAGCTCCTTTAGAACTCTCTCTCTATCCAATCTGAAATCATCTTTCTCATAGAGTTCATGATAAGATATTTTGCAATCTATATTTTTTAGTGCTCTCTCATACTCAGCAAAAGTTGGAGAGATTATCATGGCACTTTTTGGGGATAGAGCTTTTATATAGAGAAATAAAACTTCTACAGCTCCGTTTCCTACCACAATCTCATTCAAATCTACACTATTAAACTTTCCAATATTTTTCCGAAGTTCCAGATAATTTACATCTGGATATTTTTCTAAAAGATGGAAGTTTTCCATAATATTTTGCTTTAGGTTAGAACTTACACCTAAGGGATTTATATTTGAACTGTAATCTAAAATTTTATTTTGCTTTTCCATATCAAAACCGTAAATATCTCCTCCGTGGAGTTTTTTATTTTCCATAATTTTAATTTCTTCCTCCTATAAGATAAGCGATTCCCAGAAAAAAAAGCAGAGCTACTGCGGAACTTCCATATAAAAGATTACAGCATCTTTTGATATCTTCCCTTGTAAGGTCTCGTACCTTATCTCCTATTGTAGGTTTTTCAAAAATCTCTCCAAAATAACTTGTGATTCCTCCAAACTGGATTCCCAAGGCTCCTGCAAAGGCTGACTCTGGATTTCCTGAATTTGGACTGCTATGATTCATTCTGTCACGGAAAAAAATTCTCCAAGCAGATTTATAATCCATTCTCAAAAACATTCCAGCTACCGGGATAAAAAATCCCCCAGCTAGACGAGCAGGAATAAAATTCAGAAGGTCATCAAATTTAGCAGAACACATCCCGAAATCCATATATCTCTCATTTTTATATCCCACCATGGAATCCAGAGTGTTCACTGCTTTATAGGTCATTGCAAGGGGAAGTGCTAAACTTACTCCTCCTACTGAGATAAAGCTCCCTAAAAAAGCATAAAACATAGGAGCTATAACTCCGTCTACTGAGTTTTCACTGATTGTTTCCAGTGTCCCTC